>CAMAYM010000045.1 GCA_945862495.1 Bordetella parapertussis
CATTCGTCAAACTATTGGCACCATGTTGCAGCAATCTTTCGCGGGGGCGCTGGTCGGGGGGGAGTTGTTCGCACAAGGTCATCAGTAAGGCTCTAAAATAGGTGTTTAGCAAAGCCCTCTACGGTGACAGATTTTGACTGATCAGGCCCCCAAAACTCCGCCAATTGTCCGTGCGGATTCATACCTTACTCTCCACTACCGCATCGTGATTGAAGACGGTCCTGCAGCTGGGTCAGCGTTTATCGACACGTTCGATGGTCGCCCTGCAACGCTTCAGCTCGGGAGCGGTCAGTGGTCGCCAGGCATGGAGACTCCACTACTCGGACACCCCGAGGGTGATTGTTTTAGTTACACGCTCTCACCTGTCGATGCCTATGGCGATCGGAATCCAGATTTGATTCAACGCGTGTCGCGTGCCATGTTGGCCCAGCACGCGGGAGAAGATGCTGAATTTAATCCGGGTGACATGGTGGAATTCACCGCACCTAATGGCGGTCGTTATTCTGGTGTGCTGAAAGAGTATGGTGAAGACTCTGCTTTGTTTGACTTTAATCACCCACTTGCTGGTTTAACGTTGCGCGTGGATATCGATTTACTTGGAGTGTTGTGATGCAAGGCTCAAGCGCTGAAATATTGCTGGCTCAACCTCGTGGTTTTTGCGCAGGGGTAGACCGTGCCATTGATATCGTGGAACGTGCGCTTGAGCTGCACGGCGCGCCAATCTATGTGCGTCATGAAATCGTACACAACCGTTTCGTCGTCGAGGACTTACGTAATAAGGGTGCGATCTTTATTGATGAACTTGATGAAGCACCCCAGGGTGGCATTGTGATTTTTTCTGCACATGGCGTCTCTAAAGCGGTTCGAGCCGAGGCTGAACAGCGGGGTCTGCAAGTGTTTGATGCGACCTGCCCGCTGGTCACCAAAGTGCATGTCGAGGTTGAGCGGATGCGTGCCGCGGGTTGCGAGATCATTATGATTGGTCATAAGGGCCACCCAGAAGTAGAGGGTACGCTCGGTCAGTCCAACCAAGGTATGTATTTGGTGGAAACCACTGCCGATGTCATGGCGCTTGAGGTCGCCAATCCCGCACAGCTCGCCTTTGTGACTCAGACCACGTTGTCTGTCGATGATGCCTCTGAGGTGGCGCAGGCTTTGCGTACACGGTTTCCCCATATTCAGGAACCCAAGAAAAGCGACATCTGTTACGCCACGCAAAATCGTCAGGATGCGGTCAAGATTCTGGCGCCCGCCTCAGATTTGGTGTTGGTAGTGGGCAGTGCAAATAGCTCCAACTCTAATCGTCTGCGCGAAGTCGCCGAGCGGATGGGAATTGCCTCCTACTTGATCGACGGACCTGAGTCTATTGATCCAGCCTGGCTAGAGGGCCGTCAGCGGATTGGCATTACAGCGGGAGCCTCTGCGCCTGAGTTACTGGTTCAGCAGGTAATTCATCGGCTCAAAGAGCTTGGTGCAGTATCCGTGCGCACCATGGATGGCTTGCATGAGAGTGTTTCCTTTCCCTTACCCAAAGGCTTGTCTCGCAAGACGACTTAAGCATCGCGTGCGCGCTGGGGTCGTTCGATCAAGTTTCTAACAAAATCGATGGTCGTGCGCAGGGTGTAGTACTCACTGACTACCGCGCGTGGCACGCGAAGTTTTTGCGCATGCTTATCGAGTTCGTCCAGTCTTTGCAAATAGGCATCATGTTGCGTGGGATCGTAGTCCGTTTCAAGTTCTTGCTCAAAGAGTTTGAGTGCGCCATACACTTCGTTGAGACGTGAACGGACTCGACGCAGTCGATAGGCAGGCAAGGACTTGAGAATAGGGTAGGCGAATGCAGCCATTGGTAACAACAAAATCACCATACGGTTGAGAAATTCGGCTAGCCAAAAAGGCATGTATTCCAACATGCTTGGTGCGCCATTTTCATAAAAACTTTTGGCTACGTCACTTTCCTCTATCACCGAATCTTTGTAGGCAGGAAATTCCCCGTAGCTTGCAAAAAACGAGCGTCCGCTATTTACTTTTTCAGCCGCTTGCAAAAACAGGAGCTGGATCGCGGGGTGCATATTTGGATTAATCACTAGGTTGGTTGTGGGGGCAATGGTCTGAATCGTTTGAGACGGTTCATTGCGTGGCAAGTTTAAGGAGCCCTCTGGAATAGTCAAGACATGGTAGAAGGGGAATAAGCGTGCAAATGCTTCTGCTTTCCTAAACCCCGCCACGCGAGCATTTGGATCGTTAATCATGGCTTGGACATTTTCTGAGTCTAAACCGTCAACCATGACCACAGTATCTATCGTGCCATTTTTAAAAGCTTCTACGGCCTGGCTGTTAGAAAGGGTTTTGAAATTTTTAGACAACTCTTGGTGTGTCAACTGCAATAGGCGAAGTGCATGAAAGTAGGTGCCGCTTCCAGGTTCTCCGATTGAGATGGGGTGCTCAAGTAATTCAAAATTAGGCAATGAGTCAGGACTAAATAAGTCCTTTCTAAAAAAAATCCATAGCGGTTCGTATTCCACGCTCCCAAGTGATTGAAGGCCTTGCGCTTCTTCGCGACTGGTTACTACACCGCCTTGAATGAATGCTGCCTGCATACGATCATTTCGGTCTTTGATACGCTGAATATTTTCTTCGGCGCCCTTTGTTTTTTCGAGCTCAAGTGTGACGCCGTTTTTCTTAAAGTAGTCCACATACTGTTTGGCGAGATCTTCATAAGAGTCGCCGATTGCACCCGTGCCTATTAGGACGTGCTTTGGTGGAGCGGGTTTGGCTAACCAAATGACGACGGCGAACAGCGAAAGTAACAGGAGGATAAGTAGCCAAGCTTCACGGATAAATTGAAATACATTTTTTATCTCTTCGCGCACGATTTCGTAAATGGCGATGACATGATCGCGCACCTCATGTTTAAAACTATCCATGCCAGTCTGTACCTTGGTATTTAGTTGTCCGTTCTGGTGTGCGATACCCAGATCAGTTTGTCTGTCGCGAAGCCCATTTTTTTTGCCTGTGTGACGAGTGCATCACGTACCTCGGGCGCAAGTGTTTTAGTACGGGCCAATATCCATAGGTAGTCACGATCAGGGCCCGCGACGAGCGCCCACTGATAGCCCGTCTGATCAAGGGCTAGGACATGATAACCGCCGTAGAAGGGTCCAAAGAAAGACACCTTGAGCGAGCCTTGGTTTTGGCTACCTGTAAACAATGCACGTCCTGTTGCGGACTTCCATTCGTCTTTTTTGGTGTTGAAACCGCGGTTGATGACCTCTAGGCTGCCATCTGGTTTAAGCGAGTATGTGGCGCTGACATCCGTGAGGCCGCGCTCAAAAGAATGGTCCAACCGGGCGATTTCAAACCATTTGCCGAGGTAACGATTGACATCAAACGGGGTAACGGAGGTGAGTCCCTCTGGCGGTGCTGTTGAGCAGCCTGACATGGCGAGGCAGAAGGTAGTTGCGGTCAAGGCAACCCATAGGGCGCGGACGAGCCGCAATCTTAGGGAGTAAGACGTGCTCAGTATATTCAACTTTATCATTGGTCAAGGGTAGCCGAGTCGGCGTGATCACGCAATATATTGTCAAGTTAAACACCACCATTAAGCGCCTAGGGTGGATGATGTTTAATCAAAATGGCTTAAATAAGATTTACGATAGACCGGTGATGTCGCCAGCCTCGTTGATGTCGATGCCATTGGCGGCAGGTACGACAGGCAGACCTGGCATGGTCATGATGTCACCACATACGACGACAACAAACCCCGCACCTGCGGCCAGGCGCACTTCGCGGATCGCCAAGGTATGACCGCTTGGCGCACCGCGTAGTTTGGAATCCGAAGAGAATGAATATTGAGTTTTGGCGATACATACAGGTAGATGACCATAGCCATCATCTTCAAGTTGTGCGAACTGAGCCCTGACTTTTGCGTCGCAAGTGATGCCATCGGCGCCATAGGTTTTGACGGCGATGGTGCCGACTTTTTCTAAAAGCGACGCAGCGTCTTCGTATAAAAACTTAAAGTGATTGGGTTGATCGCAGAGCTTTACGACCGCATGTGCGAGCTCTGCGGCGCCTGGACCACCTTTTGCCCAGTGCTCGGCCAGTACGACCTCTACACCGAGCGCAGCGGCCGTGGATTGGAGGAGCTCAATTTCAGCGGGTGTGTCCTCGGTGCGATGGTTGATTGCGACGACGCAAGGTAGTCCAAAGTTATGTTGAATGTTGTGAATATGACGCTCAAGGTTGACCAGGCCTGCGCGTAGTGCGTTGAGATTTTCTTTACCGACGTCTTTGACCTCGACACCGCCGTGGTATTTCAAGGCGCGCACGGTTGCTACCAGTACAACGGCTGAGGGGGCTAATCCAGCTTTACGACATTTGATATCTAGGAATTTTTCAGCACCCAGGTCGGCTCCAAAGCCTGCTTCGGTGACAACATAGTCTGCGAGTTTGAGCGCTGTGGAGGTGGCCAGCACGGAGTTACAACCGTGTGCAATATTGGCAAAAGGGCCGCCATGCACAATCGCGAGATTGTTTTCAAGCGTTTGAACAATATTAGGTGCGAGGGCTTCTTTGAGTAGCGCAGCCATGGCGCCTTGCGCTTGTAAATCGCGTGCGCGAATGGGCTTGCCGGAGAGTGAATGGCCAACAACAATTTCGCCCAGGCGTTCTTTGAGTTCTTGGAGACTATTGACCAGGCAAAAAATCGCCATGACTTCGGAAGCGACAACAATATCAAAGTGATCTTCGCGGGGAAAACCGTTGGCGGTTCCGCCGAGGCCTACGACAATTTGGCGAAGGGCGCGGTCATTGAGATCGACCACACGCCTCCAGGTGATGCGTCGCACGTCGAACTGAAGTTTGTTGCCGTGGTGAATGTGATTGTCGATCAGGGCGGCCAACAAGTTGTTGGCAAGAGCGATGGCATTAAAGTCGCCTGTGAAATGCAGGTTAATGTCTTCCATCGGCACGACTTGCGCCATGCCGCCACCTGCTGCACCGCCTTTCATGCCGAATACCGGACCAAGCGAAGGCTCACGCAAACAAATCATGGCGCGTTTGCCAATATGATTTAGTGCATCGCCAAGCCCTACGGTTGTGGTCGTTTTGCCTTCGCCTGCCGGCGTGGGGGAGATCGCTGTAACCAAGACAAGCTTTCCATTGGGGCGGTCTTTAAGTGAGCGGATGTAGTCGAGGGAGAGCTTGGCTTTAAAGCGACCATAGGGCTCTAGTGCGTCCTCTGGGATGTTTGCCTTGGCAGGTGCGAGCTTAAGAATAGGTGTTTTTTGTGCTGCTTGGGCAATATCAAGATCAGAACGCATAGGGTACCTAGATAGACTAAAGATTTAAAACCTATATCCTAGAACAATTCAGGTTGTGACGGCGCGATAGGATTGGTGTCAGAGTAACGGCGCATAGTCTAGGCCAGCTTCATCTGTTGGACTGGCAAATGCCGGTGGCACGTCACTAAATGATCATTGACCATCCCTGATGCCTGCATAAAAGCGTAACAAATGGTCGAACCCACAAACTTAAAGCCAATTTTCTGTAGCGCTTTGCTCATGGCGTCGGATTCAGCTGTTTTGGTAGGTACCTCAGAGAGAGACAAGCGATTATTTTGAATGGGCGTGTGATTGACGAACTGCCATACAAAGTCATTGAATGTCTTATCCTCTTTAGTAAGGGCTAAATAGGCTTTGGCATTACCGATAGTGGCTGCGATTTTGAGTTTGTTCCGAATGATGCCGGGATCGTTGAGCAAAGCATTCACTTTTCTTTCATCGTATCGCGCGATAATTGCTGGATCAAAGGCATCGAAAACGATGCGGTAGTGTTCGCGTTTATTTAGGACCGTTGACCAAGAGAGTCCGGCTTGGGCACCCTCGAGATTAATGAGCTCAAATAATGCGCGATCATCGCGCATGGGGACACCCCATTCCGTATCGTGGTAGTGACGATAAAGGTCAGAGCCTTCGCACCAAGGGCAGCGTTGCATGGAGTGTCCGAATGTTTTTGGAGTATGTGTTCAGTGCTCAGGTTCGTTTTTCTATTTTCCCGACTGCACTGCACTTGGCATTGATGTTGCACCAAACTACACCAGTCCGCACTGTTGAGACGCTAGGACCTTTTAAAGTGGTGCCGATGATCGGAATCGAACTGACGACCTTCGCATTACGAATGCGCTGCTCTACCAACTGAGCTACATCGGCGCGCTTGAAGTATATCAGACCAAAATTAGAGCTTTTTCAGGACGTTTTACCCTTGATGCATCGGTTTTAAGCCCTCTAAGACCCTTTGGGTCTTGAGGCGAACCTTGTTTATAGGGGTAATTACTCGGATAATAAGGGTATATGACTACATACGCTGACGTTTCCCTATTTCCCCGTGATGTCAAACCCCTAAGTAGCTACCGAAAGTTTTGGGCAGCGCGCTTTGGAGTTGCCCCATTCTTGCCAATGAGTCGTGACGAGATGACGCAGCTCGGCTGGGACAGCTGTGACATCATTATTGTCACGGGTGACGCGTATGTGGATCACCCGAGCTTTGGTATGGCTGTGATTGGCCGGATGCTGGAAAACCAAGGTTTTCGCGTTGGCATCATCGCCCAGCCTGACTGGCAAAGTGCCGAACCCTTTAAAGCCCTTGGCAAGCCTAATCTGTTTTTTGGGGTGACCGCTGGCAATATGGACTCAATGATCAATCGGTATACGGCGGATCGCAAAATGCGTAGCGATGACGCCTATACGGCAGGTGATGTGGGCGGCAAGCGCCCCGACCGCGCCGCGATTGTTTATACCCAGCGCTGTAAAGAAGCCTATAAGGATGTGCCGATTATTTTAGGCGGCATCGAGGGTTCGTTGAGACGGATCGCGCACTACGACTATTGGTCCGACAAAGTTCGTCGTTCAGTCGTGGTCGATAGTAAATGTGATTTGCTCCTATATGGCAATGCTGAGCGGGCGGTGGTGGAAATCGCACACCGTCTGGCCGCCAAAGAGCCTGTGCAAAATATCACCGATGTGCGAGGAACGGCTTTTGTGCGCCGTGAGACCCCCGAGGGCTGGTTCGAGATTGACTCGACGAGTGTCGATGCGCCGGGCAGGGTAGAGGCCCACGTCAATCCTTATTTGATGATTAGTGAGCAAGCGCTTGAGCAAGGCGAAAGCTGTGCGCGTAATGATGAGGCGCGTGCCGTTGCGGATGAGGTCAACGCCAAAACTGCTGCCAAAGGCTCCAAGGCTGCAAAAGGAGCATTGGGCGGCAAAACAGAATCGCCGCTCCTCTTTCAGCCCAATCCTTCCCTGCAAGTCAAAGGCAAGCTCAAGGTCCCTCCTCGTGACCGCAGCGTGATTCGCTTGCCTTCTTATGAGAAGGTAAAGTCTGATCCCGTGTTGTATGCGCACGCAAACCGTGTGCTGCACCTGGAAACCAATCCAGGTAATGCACGCGCCATTGTGCAAGCACACGGAGACGGTAGGACCGCACGCGATGTCTGGATCACTCCACCACCCATACCGCTGACCACAGCGGAGATGGATCTGGTATTTGATTTGCCCTATGCGCGAAGCCCACATCCTGTTTATGCTGATGAACAGGGTGGTCACGATGGCGTCACCAAGATCCCCGCGTGGGAGATGATTCGCTTTAGCGTCAACATCATGCGCGGCTGTTTTGGAGGGTGTACGTTTTGTTCGATTACCGAGCACGAAGGTCGCATTATCCAAAGCCGCAGCGAAGACTCCGTCATCCGTGAAATCGAGGATATCCGCGATAAGGTTCCGGGTTTTACGGGTGTCATTTCAGATTTGGGCGGTCCGACTGCCAACATGTATCGCATCGGTTGCAAAAGTCCTGAGATTGAGTCTGCTTGTCGCAAGCCGAGTTGCGTCTATCCAGATGTGTGTCAAAACCTCAATACAGATCACAGCTCGTTGATCCATATGTACCGACGGGCCCGCGCCTTGAAAGGCGTGAAGAAAATCTTGATTGGTTCAGGTCTACGGTATGACTTGGCGGTCAAATCTCCTGAGTACATCAAAGAGCTCGTGACCCACCATGTGGGTGGGTATCTTAAGATCGCTCCTGAGCATACCGAGATGGGGCCTTTATCCAAGATGATGAAGCCCGGCATTGGAAGTTACGATCGGTTTAAACAACTGTTCGATAAATTCAGTCTTGAAGCTGGCAAAAAGCAGTTTTTAGTCCCGTACTTTATTGCGGCACATCCCGGTACGGCCGACGAGGACATGATGCATCTGGCCTTGTGGCTCAAGAGTCATGGATTCCGTGCGGATCAAGTTCAAACGTTTTATCCTAGCCCGATGGCCACAGCGACCGCGATGTACCATTCGGGCCGCAATCCTCTGGGTCGTGTGACGCGCGAGAGTGAAACGGTCGGTATCGTACGCGGTGATCGCCGTCGTCGTTTGCACAAGGCATTTTTACGTTATCACGATGCCAATAACTGGCCTTTATTGCGTGAGGCACTCAAGGCCATGGGGCGCGCTGATTTGATCGGCAATGGTAAAAAGCATTTGATTCCTTTTCATCAGCCACAGACTGATGGTAGCTATACCAGCGTGCGTCGCAAAAACAGTACGGAGGCTGTCGGTGCGCGTATCGTGAAAGCTGCCCAGCCTGTTCGCTCCGGTCAGCCTGTCAGGCCTGTCGCGACGTATGGAAAGCCCGTCGTTCAGGCACCTATGAAAGCAGGTGCAAAGGCCACTGTGAAACCTGGCCAGTCAGTTAAGCTAACCGCAGCAGGACGGTCTACAAAAACAGTCCGATCGGGCCAAATGCTCACGCAACACACAGGTTTGCCTCCGCGGCGCAAGAGTTAGAGCCACCCTCTACGGCGAAAGCGCCAGTACAAAATAACGGCAACTGACCCGATGGTACCAAGTGCCATGAGATAGCCATACTTCCAATGCAACTCAGGCATTTCATCGAAGTTCATCCCCCAGATGCCAGCCATGGCAGTTGAGGCAGCAAAAATTGCAGCCCAAGCTGCTAAGCGTTTCACAATCGTTGAATCCTCGATTGTGACCAAGGACAAGTTCACTTGAATGGCGGTCGTAATCGTATCGCGTACCGCATCCACTGTACCGTTGATGAGTGCCAAATGATCATGCACGTCTCGGAAATATTCTTGACTATTTACACAAACTGCGGGCGCACGCGCGCCATGCAACTTTCCTACGACTTCCAGTAAAGGCACAACAGCATGTCTGAGCGTTGAACTGCGTTGTTTGAGGTCATAGAGTTGCTCAATATGTGAACGTGCTGAGCTTTCTATAAAAATCTTTGATTCGATTGTCTCTAAGTCTGCTTCTAAGGCATCCACCAGCGGAAAATAGCGATCTACGATGGCGTCCATCAATGCATAGGCAACAAATCCTGCGCCTAGTTTGAGAAGTTCGGGTTCTCTTTCGCATCTTTCCCTGACACCGAGAAAGTTTTGATCCGTGTTTGTTCGAATGGACAGGACAAAATTACGACCTACAAAAATAGCGACTTCGCCTACATGAAGCGTATCTGCTCTCTGCTCAAGCAGTTGCATCACGATAAAGACAGTTTCTCCATATTCTTCAATTTTCGGACGTTGATGTCCGTTGGCGGCATCTTCAATGGCCAATGGGTGAAGTGAAAACTCCTTTTGCATTTGAGCGAGCTCTTCCGAGGAGGCATCACGCAGCGCTACCCAAACAAAACAACCTGGTTGATCGATCCATTCGCCGATATTAGCGACGTCGATGTCTGCAAGCTTATTACCGTCGCGATAAACAACACAATTGATTAGCATTTTTGGTTAAACCTTAAGTTTTAGTCAGAAAATAGACTCTCAAGAGTCACGTAAACTTCTTTGAGATTGAGGTGTCCACCCACATTGTGGAAATTATCCTATGGCGAATCACCTCACTCGCTGGGTGCGTTTGATGAGGATAGGCCTCAGCAACCAATCTCCCGTTTGATTTTTGACACTATTCCCAGATAGGTCAGTTGGTAGAGCGACGAACTGTTCCACAAATCGACAACAATCTATACCGTGATTAAACCCGACCGTTAACCAAACGCCACAAAAAATCCAACGCCTAACGCAAACGACAAAATCATGGTGCCCGGTAATGTTGTCACCCAAGTCATGGCAATCCGAGCCAAGGTGTGCGTGTTGATGCTCTGCTTAGGTGTTGCTGCCACTGTACCAATCACTGAAGAAGACAACACGTGGGTGGTACTGACTGGTAAGCCACCCTGGTCGGCCAAACCGATACTGATCACAGCCGAAATCTGAGCAGCCGTGCCTTGCGCTGGATTCATGCGAGAGCTACCCATCTTCTCACCGAGGGTCGTGACAATCCGTCGATAACCGACAGCCGTACCACCACCTAGAGCAATTGCTGAGAGCAAAATAATCCAAAATGGCACATGCTCAACAAAGTCTCTCAGCAGCGTGTGCGCGTATTGCAGTTGCCGTATTTGTGTAGTGTCAAGTTTGGTTGCGATACCCTGATCTTTGAGAGTCTTGGTGATAGATGTGTGCAAGTCCAAAATCTCTCGGCGGGTTGCCACTGACGTCTCATTAGTACCACCGACGATGTGCTGTCTACCACTCAAGTGAATGCTCAGGTTAGAAGAGCTTTTAATTAAGTGGGAATCACTGAGTTTCTGAGCGATGGACTCGACATTGTTGACTGTTTCTTTAAGCGAGGTGTAGTCGCGCTCAGATAAACGGTTGGGGTCTAAGCCATAAACTGCTGGAAACAGACCAAACAAAACAACCATCATCAAACCGATGCTCTTTTGTCCGTCGTTAGAGCCGTGCATCAAGCTCACACCGGCAGCACCTGCGATCAATACGGATCGAATCCCTTTGCCAGGCTTTGTGTCTTGTTTGACAGGTTCGTACAATTCTTTGTCTTTAATCGTTGCGCGAATGACCCGCAACAACACGTAGCCGAGCAAGAAACCAACGATCGGCGAAACTATCAAGGCGATCATGATTTTTTCACCTTGAAGCCAATTGATTTGGTCGGCTATTGCTTGGCCGTGCACAAAAGCATCGGCCATGGCCGCACCGATTATGGATCCGATGTAAGCATGGGTGGTGGAGTTAGGAATACCCATCCACCAAGTGCCAAAGTTCCACACAACCGCCGATACAATCATGGCCGCAAAAATAGCGGCTTCACCTTGGGTGTTGATACCGGCAACCATATTTTGAGGTAGTAAGTAGACCAAACTAAATGCCACTGCGGAACCACCAATCAAAACGCCGAGAAAGTTGAAAAATGCTGCCAAAGAGACGGCTTGCATGGGCGTTAGCGCATTTGCGTAAATCACCGTAGCAATGGCATTGGCGGCGTCATGAAAGCCGTTAATCGCCTCTTGAATCACAATCAGCACAAACACCGTGATGAGCATGATACCGGTGAACGAAGAAAATGCGGTTATCAATTGATCCATCTGAAATACTCCAATTAGCCGATGACCAGTAAGGCGCAGTTTGGTTTTTTAGAGACGCGACCTCTAACATCCGTGACAAATGAATCAATCAAGTCGCTTTGCAAGCCACCGCTGATAACCAACAATGAAATATCGCGTTTATCACACAGCGTCTCAATGATCGTTGGCGTGAGTCTTGATTCGGTTTCTAGAGTTACTGACTTAGCGTTTACACCGTGCGTAATGAGGTACTGCATGGCCACCGTGCCACCAGGATGAAGGCTTTCTTCATCACGACTGACAATCGTCACTTGATCGGCCAAGGCCAACATGGGTAAAGCCGCAGAAAGGGCTTGCGCATGATGGGTATCTGCACGCCATAACATCAGGACATTTTTGAAATCTCCTAAGCGATTTTCTTCAGGCAATAACAACACTGGTCTGGCAGAATCCGCGATGGTGTCAAGCACCGTATTTTTGTAATAGTGCAAGTTCACAAGGGCCGGATGCGCCATGATGGCCAAGTCAGCAGACCAAACAGCGGTTGTGAACTCACGCGTCAATTCTTTTAAAGGATTGTGATAACTGGCACTTACGCTCGGGAAAGCCGTTTTGACTGTATCAAACGACGTACGCGCCAATCGGTCGAAGGCAGTGATGGTTTTCTCAGCTTGCTCAAAGAACGTTTTGAACGTCTCCCCCAAAAAACCACTGGCCATAAGCAATTGAGGATCGTCGGGTATGGGTCGAATCAGATAGGCATCAACGCTTGCATGCGTTCTTTGAGCGAGTTTCATGGCCAGTTGCATGACCATCTCATCAAACTGGCTGCCTGACAAGCCAACGGCGAGTTGCTTGAGTTCTGTGTTCATGAGTTATTCACCTTAGCAAACGAATCTTCAAAATTTAGAAACAAATCCTAACCAAATAATGCGACAAAATGATGACCATTGGATCGAGCTAACTGTTAGAAGACATGTCAAATTCCGGTGCTCAAGGTCTGAGAGTTACCAATATCGTGTATTCAAGGCGCACTCAGCCTTTTCATAAAACCGTCATATACAGAAGTAATCTGGCTGCAACAATCAGCATTTAAATTTTGTTGGGAATTCACTATTCACTTGTTCACTCATTCACGGAGTCGCCGATGCTAAAAGATCTTAATGACGTCAACCCCTTAGAGTCTTTGCACGCGAATATTGAAAAGCTTATTCATACTTCACAAGAAATGGGCCGAGGTCATACTGAAGCGTTACGCACAGCATCTGAATTATCGGTGTTGCATATTCATAAACTAACGCGCACAGTACAGTCGGACACCAAGAAGATCGAAGGGTTGTTATCCGACTTTACACGTGAAGCGACAAATACTTCTCAGACCGCGACGCCAAACGACTGGTTGACGATGTATAGCGACTTCATGAAAGACGCTGTACAACGCCAGGCGATGATGTTCAGCGCCATGCGCCAGCGCGGCAATGTCTATACTGCGCATCTTGATGCGGGTATGCCGCCGGTGCTTGACTATCACTACGAAGTGGTGGTTGACGGTAAAGACTTGGCTCGTCCAACGAATTATCTCCTGCTCAAACTCACACCACCGCAAGGTGTTGAGATTAATGCAGAACGTGCGCCGGTGCTGATCATTGATCCCCGAGCCGGACACGGCGCTGGCATTGGCGGCTTTAAACAAGATAGTCAGGTCGGTGACGCATTTGCTGATGGCCATCAGGTTTACTTCGTTGCCTTTCGCCAAATGCCTGAACTGACTCAGACGATCGCCGATGTGCGCGATGCTGAGATTCACTTTTTGCGAGAGATCGCTCAGGCGCATCCACAAGCGCCCAAACCAATCCTGATGGGCAATTGTCAGGGCGGATGGGCCGCGATGCTCGTTGCGGCAAAAGCGCCTGAGTTGGTTGGTCCGATCGTTCTGAATGGCTCGCCCATGTCTTACTGGGCGGGCAACGTGGGTGAGAACCCAATGCGCTACACCGGTGGTTTGGTCGGTGGTGTCTCACCAGCCCTGCTTATGGCTGATCTGGGCCACGGCTTATTCGATGGTGCGGCACTGGTCGAAAATTTCGAATCGCTCAACCCCGCCAACACTTACTTCAAGAAATACTACAACCTTTATTCGAATATTGATTCCGAAGCACAACGTTTTATTGATTTTGAACGCTGGTGGGGTGGCTATTGCTTCATGACCGAAGCTGAAATCCGCTGGATTGTTGAAAATCTTTTTGTCGGTAACAAACTGGCAGCTGGCGAAGCCGTTCTGAATGGCGAGCGTGTGGATCTGCGTCAGATCCAGTCACCGATCATTGTTTTCGCTTCACATGGCGACAACATCACGCCGCCACAACAAGCGTTGAACTGGATTGCCGACTTGTACGCCACAGCCGATGAGATCAAAGCGCGTGGTCAACGCATCGTTTACATGTTGCACGATACGATCGGCCATCTTGGAATTTTTGTTTCAGCCAAAATCGCGGGGCGTGAGCACGAAGCGATTACAGATACCATTCGCGCGATCGAAGCGATGGCGCCAGGCCTATACGAAATGAAGCTCGAAGACTCTGCAGACAGACTGCATATCCGGTTCGAACCCAGAACCATCGAAGATATTCTGCATCATGATGTCACGCGTGACGAAGAAGTTTTATTTTCTGAAGTCAGACGCATGTCAGAGGTGAATGCCGAGGCCTATGAGCGTTCCGTTCGACCCATGCTCAAGCACGTGGTGACAAAACAATCGGCTGAACTGATGCGCAGCATGCACCCGCTGCGTACTCAGCGCCTCATGTTCTCGGACAAAAACCCAATCATGTCTCAACTTGATCCAATGGCGATCAAGTTGGCGCAGGATCGTGTCACCGTCGCCGACCACAACCCTTTCTTGATGGCTCAGAAAATCTGTGCGGAAATCATTGAGATGCAACTCAATCTATTCAGAGACTTGCGTGATGCCGCCGCCGAGAACAGTTTTTTCTCAATCTACACTTCCCCGCTCACCAAGGCCATGTTCCCACCAGTTGCCAATGAGCATCCTTCGAAGGTTATGGGCGATGTGACAACAATGCCTGAAATCGCAAAGGCGCTGGCCGACATTGAGCTGGGTGGTCTGGCGGAAGCCACGGTTCGGATGTTGCACCTGCTGACTAAAGCCCGCGGATACGTGCGCAGAACACGACTTGAACGCGAACTGCTTGCCTTGAAAAAAACTGATTTGTTCCCTGAGTTGAATGAAGAGAGCATCACCAAACTGTTACATCTTCAGTCACTGATTGTGGATTTTGCACCCAAGCAGGCGATTTCCACACTGACAGTTCTTCTCAATACTCCTGAACTGAAAACAGCCGCCCTTGAGTTGGTCATGGATATTGCGGGACCAAGAGAAACTATGCACCCCGCCGCGCTCAAACAATTTGAAGAGTTCGAGGAACTTCTGTCATGAATGGCCTAAACGACTTGAATAATCGGGTCTGGGATGAACTCACGGTCGGTGATGAGGCGTCGATCGAACGCACCGTCTCATCACGTGAGCTGTATCTGTTTGCCCATGCCTCGGGCAACCTCAATCCGATGCACATGCCGCACCTGTATCTGGCTGATACCCATAATTCAATGGTGGTCGCACCTTCGATGTGGCTGGGCGCGCTGATCTCAAGCGCACTGGGTAATATCCTGCCCGGGCCAGGCACGTCGTACCGCAAGCAGACCCTCGACTTTGTTGACCGCGCTAGGCTCGGTGATGTGTTGACGATCAAAGTCAGACTAGTTGAAAAGCAAGTCAGCCCCATCGTGGTGTTTGCAACAGAGGTGCGCGACGCGGATGGGCGTCTGATCGCCGCAGGGTTCGCTGAAGTCAACGCTCCACTTGAGAAGAAATCGCTCCCTCAGGACGCATTGCCAGCGCTGCTTCTTTCTGAGCATAACCATTTCGATCAGCTAATCGTTGCCGCCCAAAAGCGTGCCCCTATGCCGACTGCAGTGGTATGCCCTGATGATTCAAAGTCTCTAGGCGGTGCCCTGATGGCCATGCGTGCACAGTTGATCGTACCTGTGTTGATCGGCTCACAAGCGGCGATTCATCTGGCCGCGCAGGAGGCTAGCGAAGATCTCACAGGCATTGAACTGATCGATATTGCCGATCACCGACAGGCGGCGGCAAAAGCCGTTGAGTTGGCAAATCAGCACAAGGTGCGTGCGATCATGAAAGGCAACGTGCATTCAGACGAAATTCTGGCGCAGGTTGTGAAGAAAGAAGGTGGGCTGCGTGGCTCACGACGCATTTCGCATGTTTTTGTTTTGAACGTACCCACACTCGATTATCCCTTGTTTATTAGCGATGCTGCCATTAACATCGCCCCTGATTTGGCGACAAAGGTTGATATCACGCAAAACGCCATCGACCTCGCGCGCGCCTGCGGGATTGAGGTGCCCCACGTGGCGATTCTTTCTGCCGTTGAGACCGTCAATGCAAATATCCCTTCTTCGATGGATGCTGCAATTCTGGCCAAAATGGCGGACCGTGGACAAATTCACGGCGGCCTCGTCGATGGCCCTCTGGCAATGGACAATGCGATTGATATGGGCGCGGCCAAGACAAAACATCTGACCTCGCCCGTGGCCGGTCGCGCTCAGGTGTTGATCGTTCCAAATCTTGAAGCCGGCAATATGCTTGCAAAACAACTGACGTTTATTTCGCATGCTCAGCCTGCGGGTCTGGTGTTAGGCGCCAAGGTACCTGTCATGCTGACGAGTCGTGCCGACAGCGCAGAGGCGAGAATGGCTTCTTGCGCGTTGGCCCAGTTATACGATGCCTACTGCCAAAACGGCCATTCGGTCTTGACGCATTAACTTACAAGGTGGATCTTCATGGTGACTAGCATGACAATTCCGCAGCGCGCACTTTTGATCATTAATGCTGGATCCTCTTCTATCAAGTTTGCGCTTTTTGACGTTGAGACCCTTTCAGAGCTTGCAAAAGGACAGATAGACGGAATCGGCTCCGCGGCCGCTTTTCGCGCCAAAAGCCCCGATCTTAAAATTGATGAGCAGTTGCAATGGTTGCTTGAGGACGCGCCTCAAGATCACAGTGCTGCCTTGCAATGGCTGATTGAGTGGCTTGGGCAAACGATGGTTGGGGTTCAGGTCTCAGCAGTAGGCCACCGTGTGGTGCACGGCGGTTCAATCTATATGGAACCCGTCATAATTAACGAGGATGTGTTGCATGAACTGGAGTCGATCGTTGCTCTGGCGCCTCTACATGAACCTCACAACATTGCCGGCATCAAAGGCGCCCGCGCGGCCTTCGGCGATATTACACAGGTTGCATGTTTTGACACAGCGTTTCATCGTACCCAGTCCTTTATCAATGACACGTATGCCTTGCCGCGCAGTCTTTATCTTGAAGGGATCAGGCGCTACGGCTTTCATGGTCTGTCGTATGAGTTTATCGCGGGATACCTCAAAGAGAACTTTCCAGAACGCTTCAGCGGAAAGTGTATCGTCGCCCATCTGGGCAATGGCGCCTCACTTTGCGCGATCGAAAACGGTCAGGCGGTCTCTTCGACTATGGGTTTTACTCCGCTTGAAGGATTGCCGATGGGTACGCGTTCGGGCAGAATCGACCCGGGCGTCCTGTTGTATTTAATGCATCACAAGCAATGGGAAGCGCAGCAGATCTCTGACATGCTTTACAAAGAGTCGGGTCTCAAGGGGCTCTCGGGCGGGCTCTCGAACGATATGCGTGCGCTAGAAGCCTCAGATAGCAACGAGGCAAAAGAGGCGATTGAGTACTTCGTGCAACACGTGCAACAAGAGATTGCGAGTCTTGCGGCCATCATGCGCGGTGTTGACACCCTAGTCTTTACCGGTGGGATTGGCGAGAATTCTGTTTCGATACGCAAACGTGTCATGCAGGGACTCGAATGGTTGGGTCTGCGTGTTGACGAAATTCAAAATGCCTCAGGCGCAACCGTCCTGTCTCAGCCCCAGTCCAACATTTTTTGCTTACGTATTCCAACCAACGAAGAAGGTATGATCGCTCAGCACACAAAAAAACTTGCCACATCAGATCGCGCTTGGTACTAATCACTTTTTTGAACGACCCTACAAAGACTACTCAAATGAAAATTCAATCGATTGGCATTATTGGTGCTGGTATTATGGGTAACGGGATCGCGCAGATCTGCGCAAGTCATGGCCTGCAGGTCACGATGATAGATATTGATCAGGCGGCGATTGTTCGCGGTACCGATAGCATCACTAAAAATCTTGAGCGTATGGTTAAAAAAGAAACCATTACGCGAGAAGCGCTTGAACAAACCTTGACAAGAGTGCGTGGCAGCACTGATTATGAAAGCTTAAAAGGCCTCGATTTCATTATTGAAGCTGCGACTGAAAATCAGGGACTAAAAGAGAAGATTCTTAAGCAAATCGACACCATCGTATCGGCCGAAACGATCATTGCAACAAATACTTCATCCCTCTCGATCACCAACCTCGCCGCCCTGAATTCGAGACCTGAACGCTTTATTGGGATGCACTTTTTTAATCCAGTGCCTTTGATGAGCTTAGTCGAGGTCATACGGGGTTTGCAGACCAACGACGAAACCCACCAAGCGGTACACGCCTTTGCAGTAGAAATTGGCAAACACCCCATCACAGTTAAAAATGCTCCGGGTTTCGTGGTAAACCGAATTTTGTTGCCAATGATCAACGAGGCGTTTTTTGTTTTGAGTGAAGGTTTGGCGACTGCCGAAGATATTGACATTGGCATGAAACTTGGCTGCAACCAGCCGATTGGCCCGCTCGCACTGGCAGATCTGATCGGTCTCGATACGTGCCTAGCCATTATGGACGTTTATTTTAAAAATTTTAGCGACTCAAAATATCGTCCCGCTCCCTTGTTGCGCGAGATGGTAGCCGCAGGTTTTCTAGGTCGTAAAACCGGTCGCGGGGTTTTCAACTACGCTTGATTTTAATCCTGTATGTACAGTATTGACGCCGGTTGAATACTAGCCATTTGGTCAATTTTAAACCGGCGTCACCTATTGAGTCTGACTGTCGCAAGCTGAACAAACGGATGGAAGCTACACGAGCGTTCGACGCAAAAATAGCACCGAGGCCGCCCGTCCGCACGGAGTTAAAACCGCTCAGCCGATGCGCTTAGGTCAATAAGCTAGACCTGCGAAGCCTTCGGGTAAAACTGTTCCCTAGGCGTCGATTAAGAGCGTGACAAAGTCTTAAAAACCCACCGCTCTTGTGAAGTCCGTAGGGGCAGGACAAACCACTAAACCTGTTAGATCAGGTCGGATGTTGACCCAGTATCCGGGCCTGCCTCAATGGAAGTGGGGCGCTCGCGCAAGCTCTTTTTCTTATGCTATAATTTTTAACTATTCCCTGATAGCTCAGTCGGTAGAGCGACGGACTGTTAATCCGCAGGTCGCTGGTTCGAGTCCAGCTCGGGGAGCCAAAAGTCCTTTAAAGCAAAGCACGGCTCTACTCCATTAACGGGGGATGAGCAGTATTCGGCTCTACTCCATTAACGGGGGATGAGCAGTATTCATCAAACAGCAGTACTCATCAAACACGGCAAAACACGCCGTTCCAACCGCAGTGGGCCAAGACCCTAAGGCGGTAATTTTCAAAGTTTCTAAATCCATATGCCCGGCGGGACATCATCTCCATTTTAGTGTGGAATCCTTCTGTGACTCCGTTAGATTTTGAAGTCCGCCACATCCTGACGATCGGCTCCAACCACGAGGTGAGTGTGTTGGCCAAAGTGCGGGCTGGGCTTTGAGCTAATTGACCAATCAACTTTAGCAAACGTCCCATGAATTTCTTGCCATGTTTGGGCATTAAGTTCTTAATCAATAGCAACTTATTGAGTCGATGCTTGGCAAAGTAGAGCGACTTAAGAACTGGGAATTGATCTAAATACCGCGCCAGATTCTCGCGCTGCTCCTGTGTCAGATTCCAGCGATGCCGTCGCATCAAGCTTAGCAAGCCGCGATTCATTCTGCCGATAGGATCTTGTTGCTTCCAGAGATTAAGAAAGTGATGATTGACCAGTCGAATCACATGAAAACGGTCAGCCACGATCTTGGCGTTTGGAAAGTACTTTTGCACAATCGACCGGTACGTTTCGGACAAATCCATGACAACGAGTTGAACCTGCTCGCGACCCGGCAAGCGGCTTAAATATTGCCTCAGGCTCAGTTCCGAGCGTCCGAGTACTACGTCAAAGACTTTGTGGTTTTTAAGATCGACAAGGGTCGTTGCATAGCCTTTCTTACGGGTAAAGAAGTGCTCATCAATGCCCAGCACGCGTGGGCACGACCGCCCAGCGAGTTCCGAGACGCGTCGCTTGATGAGATGTTGATACCAGCGCTCAATGGTGGCGCTACCGATGCGGTGTGTCGTAGAAAGCTTGCTCTGGCTGACCCCGCCATCGTGCGCCTCAAACACCTCTAG
>CAMAYM010000046.1 GCA_945862495.1 Bordetella parapertussis
GCAATCAATAAAATGGCACCATCGTCGACTTTTTTACGACCGATCTTCCACTTGTCCGCTACGCGGATGGCGAACTGCTCAATTTCCTCGGGCTTAGTGGTCGGCACCATTAACACCACGACTTGGCTACCCTTGCGTACCTCGATGTCTCGCAACTTTTGATCAAGCGTGCGAAGTTGCTCGGGCGTGAGTGTTTTTGTTTGATCGATGACGCGCGCCGACAGAGTAGGAACGTCCACCTCTGCCGAAGCCTGCCAAGGCGAGAAAAAGATGCACAGCAGCAACCACACGCATGCAACATGCAACCAGCGCATGCAATGAAGCTTGCGTTCCAGAGACAAACCGCGAAGCCTTTCAGCCACTGTCATTACTTAGCAGGTGCTTTGTCAAAATTAACCGCAGGGGCTTTGGAAATCTCCGCTTCATTTTCAACCGTAAAACTCGCCTTGGTCTTGTAGCCAAAAATCATCGCCGTGAAGTTTGAAGGGAAAGATCGCACCGCGACGTTATATTCCTGAACAGCCTGAATAAAACGATTGCGCGCAACTGTAATACGGTTTTCTGTTCCCTCTAACTGCGCGCGCAGCTCTTGAAAACTTTGATTAGATTTTAGGGCGGGATAGCTTTCCACTACCACCATCAAGCGGCTCAGCGCGCTGGTCAACTGGCCTTGCGCTGCCTGAAACTTTTGAAATGCAGCCGGATCATTGATCAATTCAGGCGTGGCCTGAATCCCCGTGGCACGGGCGCGTGCCTCGACTACGCGGGTGAGCGTGTCCTGCTCAAAACCAGCTTCGCCCTTGACCGTGTTAACTAAGTTGGGAACAAGATCCGCACGGCGTTGATACTGATTCAACACCTCGGCCCAGGCAGCCTTGACCTTTTCATCGGCTGTTTGAAACGTGTTGTAGCCACAACCCGAAAGGCTGAGGGTTGCGAACACGAGAAGAAGAGAAAGATATTTGCGCATGATTCATCCCGCCATCAGTAATGTGTTAAGTACAGTTTAGTCTTTATGTGTAAATCGTCAAACATTACCAAGCCTTTTTTGTATTTGACGCGCAGCCAAAACGACGAGCGACACCAGAAAAAGATATACGAACGCAGCGAACAAATACGCCTTAAAAAATTGGAAGTTTGATGAAGCCAATTCTTGGACCCTCGCGAAAAACTCGGTGTACTGGATCAAAAAGGAAATCGAGCTATCTTTGATGTTGGAGATGACTTGATTGGTCAAGGCAGGAATCGAGGTTCGCATCACCTGCGGTAGTGTAATGAGCCGAAACACCTGAAGATCACTAAAACCCTGAGCACGCGCAGCCTCAAGTTCAATGGGATCCAGTCCGTTATAAGCGGTTGTCATATAGGCCGCGTTATAAGCTGCCACATTGAGCGTAAACCCAATGACAGCGACCGTGAAAGGTGACATGTTGATACCAAACTGCGGCGCACCGTAGTACATCAAAAACAGCAGCACAATCAGCGGCATGCCGATAAAAAACGAAATGTAGGCTTTGATCGCAATGCGCACCCAACCATAGCGACTCACACTCAAGTACAGCACAGCAATACCGAGCAAAAGCCCTGTCACGCTAATCACAGACGCGAGCAAAAGCGTATGGAACAGTCCATTCACAATCAAAGGCATTTGTTCAAGCAGGTCTTGCCAAAAAGTCAGCCAACTAGTCATGCGACGCCTTAAACATGCCCAAAAAAGCTGCGAATAATCGGATCGTCTGTACGGGAGGACAACCCCAGCACCGAATCGTTTGCGTGAATCACACCCTCATGAATAAACGTCACCGTTTTCGAGAGACTCGCTGCCAAGGTCAAATCATGCGTCACGCAAATAATTGTCACACCCTCATGATTCAGCTGCGACAGCAACTGGCTGATTTCACGTGACTTGACGGGATCTAGCGCCGAAGTCGGCTCATCCATCAACAACACTTTTGGATCCATCACCAACACGCGTGCGATGGCAACTCTTTGCTTCTGTCCTCCTGACAACTCAGAGGGGAACTTGCTTGCGTGCTCTGCCATGTCGAACTTGGCGAGCGCTTGCATCGCTTTGTGTTCGGCGTCTGACCGATTCATACCCTGAAGCTTTATAAGCGCAAGCGTCACATTGTCTAATGCAGTCAGATGGCGAAATAAGGCAAACTGTTGAAACACGAATCCAATTTGCTGCCTCAGCCAACGCAAGTTAGTCCCGGGCAATGCAACATCTTGACCATTCAATAAAATCGAGCCGCTCGTGGGATCTTCCAAGCGATTAATACAACGTAACAAGGTTGACTTACCACAACCCGACGAGCCCATGATGACCTTGATTTCACCTGGATCGACATCCAGACTCACGCTTCGAAGCACCTGTTGGTCACCGAAACTTTTAGTCAAATTTTGAATGCTTAGAATGCGCGTCATGACGGATGCCTGTTCATAGCGGTGATACGCCAGGTATACGAAAGCGACGTTCCACGAGTTGGGCAAACACCAGCAACAAGCGGTAGATCAAAAAGTAGAGAATACCGACCAAAAGATAAATCTCTGCCCCTTGCAATGTCTGTCCAGCCAATACAGTGGCTTGCTTTGTAATTTCGGGAATCCCAACCGTATAGGCAAAGGGAGAATATTTTAAGATAGAGGTGAACTCATTCAACACACCTGGCGCCGAAAACCTCAACATCTGTGGCAACTGCACATAGCCGAAAACCTGCAGACGCGACAACCCAATCGACTCTGCCGCCATCAACTCAACCCCATCTATTGAATCCAATGCGCCACGGAAAACTTCAGTGACATAAGCGCCCCCAATCAAACCTAGACTCAGCGCCATTGCCGCAAGTGGCACGACTTTTATTCCCACTAAAGGGAGACCAAAATACACCAGAAATAAGAGCACCAGTACAGGGATACCTCTCAGGCAATAGACTGAAGTGTCGACACACAGTCTCGCTACACGCCCGCAAAGCGTGCGCAGCGAAATCATGACAAGCGCAAACACAAGAGCGGTCACACTACAAACCAAGGTGACCAGCAACGTATATCCGATACCCTGTGACAGCAGCCTCAGAATTTCCCACGCACTCATTTCGATTACTTAGAAGCGTTATCGATTATTTCTTTGAGCTTGTCAGGACCCAGCTTGATCAAAAACTGGTCAAAATCCTGTCTCAGCGCTGAGCCTTTGGGGAAAGCAAATCCCAAGACATCATTACCACGAAAAGCGTAAACACTTTCAATAGGCAGATTGAGTTTATTTTTAAAATTTTGAAGGACAGGTTCTTCGATAAAGGCGAGATCAAGATTGCCATTTTGCAAGTCAGTGACCACCTCGTTGTACGAGGGATAAAGTTGCACCTGCGCTAATGAGTAATATCCTTTTGGTTCAAGATCTTTTTTGATCAGGTCCTCATAAGCCATGCCTCGTGGATAACCAATTCTCAGCTTTTTCAACTCTGCAAGATCACTGATAGGCTTGGCGTTTTTCTTTGTCGCGACCAAGTGCCATGTATTGTCATAATAGGGTGCGGAAAAATCCATCACCTGTTTGCGCTTGTCCGTGATTGAGATGCCAGAAAAAGCAACATCCACTTGCCCTGTCGACACCGCGCCCAGCATGCCCTGCCAGTCATAGGAAGTCACTTTCAGTTTGCAATCACGCGTCTTACAAAAGGCATTAAAAATCTCAAAATCTACGCCCATGAGCTTGCCATTTTGCTCATACAACATAGGGGGAGATGCTGGCGAAACCGCAACCTTAATGACATTGGTCACATTTTGATCGGAACAACCCGAAAGCACTAAGCCGAGCGAAACGAGAGGAAGGATCAATAATTTGCGTAACATGGAGGCGTCCACTTTATATTTAAACGTAACGACCTAACAGTAACTCGACCAGCAGCAAAACACAGCAAGTTCAAGGCAGGAAACACGCAAAAACTCATTAAAACCGCTTCGTTTACCTTCCTTTATTCTAGCGGCAGATACTCTGCATCCAGATGTCCTGTTTTTACATAAATCAACGCGCCCTCGAACTGAGTAAAGGGAGTGTGCTGGCTGTATCGAGGACTGCGTATCCATGAGCCCGTGGGATAGCTCCCATACTCATCGTGAAAAACACCTTCGAGCACAAAAATTTCTTCGCCGCCAGGATGAATATGTCGATTGAATACCGTATCTGGCGCCCAGCGCACGAGAGCAGTGTTCACGCCATTGAATTCATGCAGGGGCAGCACGGTCAGGCCCGAGACCATACCTTGGTACCACTGGGCAGATCGCGTATCGATCTGTACGGATTGATCATCACCTGGGCAAAACTGCCATAGTTTGACCAGCAACAAACATCCCGTTTGCGACGCTGGGCTGTGTTGGCTACCAGGCGGGTTTCGCAGGTATGTCCCAGCTGGGTAATGGGCATATTCATCAGAGAACCCCCCCTCAATTACCAGGATCTCCTCTCCCCCGCCATGCGCATGCGACACAAACGCTGCACCCGGTTCATAACGTACGACCGAAGTGGCACGTGCGATCTCATCACCCACACGATCCAACATCTTGCGTTGTACTCCGGAGGCAGGTGATCCCACCCAGTCCATTTGAGACGTTTGCAAAACTACACGTAGGGCGATATCGCTGTTGATGTTCAAATTTTATCCTTGATCTATGGTGCTGTGATTGCGGGAGCTCAAACAAATAGAGTATTTCTTAGTTATTTGATTGACTAGGTTTCCAGATTTTGACAAATTCCCTCTTTTGCATACGACCCTCTCTGAGCGTCGGACTTCGAATATTGCTCGAAAGAGAAACATGAATGCCACATTCATCAGAACGTCACAAAAAGGCGATAAAAGATCATAACTTTAGTCTATAACAAAAGTTCGATATTCTTTTTGGAGTGTTCGCTCAATGGCTAACTTTAGGAAATTTCGCCTGCCTATTCGTATTTACCAATTGCGCATCGAACTCAAAAAAATTGAACCCCTTATCTGGCGAACAATTTTAGTCCCTGACACCATCAAGCTATCAAAGCTCGACCGCGTCATACAAGAGTCTTTTGGCTGGACTAATAGCCATCTGCATGAGTTCAATATTGGCACCAAACGCTATGGCATGGCCCACGCCGCTCAAGAGAATGAGTGGGATGATGAAAACCCCCTGCTCGACGAACGCAAATTCACACTGGGTATGCTGCTGACCGATACTGTTCATGAGTTTGAATATGACTACGACTTCGGGGATGGATGGTGCCACATCATAAAAGTCGAAAGACATCTCACCCCAAACCAAACGAATTATTGGCCAATGTGCATCGACGGGGAAAACGCATGTCCTCCAGAAGATGTTGGCGGCCCATCTGGTTACATCGAGTTTATTGACATCATCAACAATCCGACTCATGCGCAACACGCCGAACTCTTTCACTGGATCGGTGGACCATTCAATCCACGAAGCTTTGATGTCAATAACGCAAATACAAGGATAGGACGTATCCGCTAAGGATGACAAAATATATATCTGCTGAACGCTGATAGATTCATCAAAAGAATGCATATCTAAAAAATTCTATCTTTCCTTGTCATTAATCCACAACAAAAAATTAACACCTTCGTCATTTTTTAAATCCAACATTGAGGCAGTTCCAACCACTGCACCTCTCTCATAAGGATTGTAATGAAACGTCGCGAATTTAATTTAAAAGCACTTACGCTTGCAGCATCTCTAACTGCAACGTTGCTGACTTCAAATGCAATGGCTCAACAGCCAGTTTTAAGAGTTGGGCTTGGTCCCCAGCAGCCAACAGCCGCAGATACAAAACGCGTCTGGGAGCCTATCTATCAGGCGATTGCTGACAAAATTGGTGCCAAACTTGAATTGAGAGTGGCAAACGATTGGGCTGGCATTTCAACAGCCCTGGCGAATGAACAGCTGGATGTCGCGCAGATGGGACCTTGGGGCTATGTGCTTGCCAACAGAAACGGTGGCGCAAGAATCATCAACACTATGTTGGTCAATGACAAGCCCACTTACAAAGCTATCATTGTCGGCAGAGCGGATCTCAAGGTTGAGGACTTTCCAAAAGGCGCCAAAGGAATGTCCATGCAAATGTTGGACGTTGGCTCAACTTCTGGCTGGTTAGTCCCAACCTATATGTTTAAGCAGATGGGCATCGAGCCGAAAAGTTTCTTTGGTAAATATGCCGAAGGCGCTTCAGCTGCTGCCGCTCAGATGGGTACCATTAATGGTCAAGTGGATCTCGCAACAGGCTGGGATACACACCGCAACATCATGATCAAAAACGGCACCATCAAAGAAACTGATAACAAAGTGGTGTGGGAGTCAGATCCGTTGCCTAACGAAGTCGTCGCAGTCCGTAAAGGCATGAGCCCAGAAATGGCAAAGCGTATTCAGGATGCCTTTGTAGCCATCTCCAAAGAGCCAATTGCGAAAGATCTTCCTTATCCCTACACAGGATACATCTCTGCAACCGACGAACCTTATCAAATCTTAGTCAAGATGGGTCTCGAACTTGGCGCGTTAAAGCCCTAAACACTGAACGACAAGTTCTGAGCGCGCAAGCGTTCAGAACTTTTAATGGAATTGAAATTAATTGTGAATCAGTCAGAGCCTGCATCAAATACTCCCTACCTCAATCAATCCGGTCGTTACGTTGAGCCAAAATTTAATTGGCTATCCAAGAAATCACTCGTTCATTTCCTTACCCTGCTTGGCACCCTCACTTTTTTTATAGTGTGCTGGCGTTTAAGCGAAGTGGATCCTGTACGTTTGATTGAAGGTTTGCCTAGGTTGTTTCGTTGGGCTTCAAAAGCTTGGCCACCTCAAACAAACGAAATCGGCATCATGCTTTATAGAGCAGCCGAAACAGTTGCGATTGCTACTGTCGCTACCACACTCGCAACACTCATCGCCTTTCCTCTCAGCATCTTAGTTTCAAAAAATATCACGCCGTACCCATTAATTGGCCTGCCTTTTCGCCTAGCCATCAACACTTTTCGAGGTGTAGATACGGTTGTTTTTGCCTTACTTTTTGTGGCGGCGGTTGGACTTGGACCTTTTGCCGGAGTACTGGGTATGCTTATTCACTCAGTTGGTGTAATTGCAAAACTCAATAGCGAGGCCATCGAAACGATACCTAGCGCTCCGCTTGATGCAACCGCAATGACTGGCGCCAAAAAAAGTAGTGTCATCGTCTGGGGCTTGATTCCCTCTGTCTTTCCAAACCTCTCCTCAGTATCGCTCTACGTATGGGAAGCCAATGTCCGCACATCCACCATTCTTGGCATTGTGGGTGCAGGAGGGATAGGCATTGAAATTAAAGCTGCGATCGATCTGCTTGATTTTTCAAGGCTATTTACGTTGACTGTCATCGTGTTGTTGATGGTCACCATCATTGATCAAATCAGTGCTTACATCAGAGGAAAGTTAGTGTGAAGCCTGAGCAGCCCACTTTATCTCTTGTTAAGGTCAATAAAAATTATGGCGCGCACAAAGCCATCCGCGACATTAACTTGCACGTCGACCCAGGCGATTTTGTTGTGCTACTCGGTCCAAGTGGGGCGGGCAAATCAACAATATTTAAGTGTGTGAGTCAGCTAATTCGAGCCGACTCAGGCGAGGTTTGGCTCAATGACCAACAAATCAATCACCTAAAAGGCAATGCGTTGCGCCTGCAACGTAGAAAAATCGGCTTGATATTTCAACAATTTAATCTTGTTTCGCGCTTGAGTGCGTTGCAAAATGTATTGTTAGGAAGGCTCGGTCATATGCCAACCTGGAAAGCGAACCTCGGTTTATTCAGCGAGGCGGATCGACAACTTTGTCTTAGATCACTCGATCGCGTTGGTATGTTAAACAAAGCATACCAACGAGCCGATACGCTATCCGGGGGTCAACAACAAAGGGTTGCGATCGCCAGAGTCATGGCGCAAGAGAGTGATTTAATTCTTGCCGATGAGCCCGTTGCCAGTCTAGACCCAGTGACTTCCAGACAAGTACTGAGTCAACTTAAAGAAATTGCAGCAGAAAGCAATATGGCTATTTTATGCAGTTTGCATCAAACCGATCTGGCGCTTGAATTTGCGGATCGCATTATTGCGATGAGTAATGGCATCATTACATTTAATAAAAACGCAGGTGACGTGCAAAAAATTGAGTTGGAATCTATTTATATCTAGATGGACTCATTAAGATCCTTTTAAATTTCCTCTTCTCTTCACTTGCGTGCGCCAGCGCACAGACTCCCTCTTTTCCATCCATGACAATCGTTTCATAGATGGAGAGGTACTTTGCATGAAAAAAACAAACACTTAAGCCCGCCCCAGCCACCAGCCATCAACCGTCAGCTGTGGCTCCGCTTTTTAACAATCGCCAAACCATACTGGGTCTCAGTGCAACGTTGGTCGCAATGGGCAGGACTCGGACTATTAGTCATTCTATTGGTTCTGCAAACAGTTAGCAGCGTCCTGTTTAACCGCGAGTCAGGCGAGTTCATTTCCGCATTAGCGGACCAGGACGGATCGCGTTTTTGGAGCTCGATCTGGCGCTACGGTTATATCCTGACCGCTGCCATCCCTATTTATAGTTTTTTCTATTTTTCTCTAGACACCATCTCTTTACGCTGGAGAAAATGGCTGACGGATCATTTCATGCAGCGATACTTTAAGGAGCGCGCTTACTACCAACTCGGCCAAACAACCACAATTGACAATCCAGATCAACGCATCGCCGAGGACATCAATACGTTTACCTTGCAGTCCTTATTCTTTGCGACAGTCATTGTGGGCTCTGTCATACAAATTATTGCATTCGGAGGCGTCCTCTGGTCGATCTCACCCAATCTCATTTATTTTCTGATTGGCTATTCAGCCTTTAGCTCTTGGTTCACCGCAGCTGTATTTGGCAAGCCACTGATTGGATTAAATTTTCTTCAGCTACAGCGAGAGACGGATTTTCGTTTTGGGTTGGTGCGTGTGCGAGAACACTCGGAGCCGATTGCCTTTTATGATGGTGAAGTACGAGAGATCACCTTGCTGCAACGAATGTTCGCTTTAGTCTTCCAAAATCAACAGCGCGTTTTGCGCTGGAAACTCAAGCTCAATCTTTTTCAATTTACTCACAACTTTCTAACTGCAGTGATCCCCACCGTGATTATTGCCAATGACGTCCTTTCTGGACGTTTAGAAGTCGGTTTGGCGGTACAAGCTGCGGGCGCTTTTGCTTCGATGTTGATTGCGCTCACCGTGTATTCAAACAAAGGCCTGATGATCGTTGGCGAAAGTGGTACGGGTAAAAGCTCTTTATTACGTGTCATTGCAGGATTGTGGTCGACTGGCTCAGGGGAAATCGTGCGTCCTTCCAGGCACGAACTGCATTTTTTGCCACAGCAACCCTATCATCCGCTCGGTGATCTAAGGTGTCAGCTGAGCTATCCACAAGTGCGCTCGATGCGGCCAACGAAGCGCGGCTATATTCGCAACTGCGTGGACTGGACATCACGCCTATTAGTGTGAGTCATCGACAGGCGCTTTTGGATCATCACTATGAGGTGTTAGTGATTTTGGGAGATAGTGGCTGGAGGATGGAACCCGCTTGTGAGTTTAAGTGGGATGGTTAATCTAACGGTAGTGGCATGTTTTACCCTTCAAGATCACACGATCCCGTAGACAATATGCGCAAAAGGTAAAAAAGCAACAACACCAACTGCAATGGCTACAAGGGTCATCGCAGCAGAGGCCTTCGCTTTGACAGGAGGCAGTATTGATCCTCTTGCTCGACAGGAATGGAGATCAAAACTTCCCCAAAGCAAGAAGCTGCCAAATAAAATGATTCCGGCAAGAGATCCAATAATCGTTAAATGACAAATTGCCCAAATAATCACACCGACCAGCATGGGATCTTTCAGTTTTAGTTTGATCGCGTTGTCAGGAATTGAGGCCGCCGCAATCAACATTAGAGAGACAAAAGCGAAATAAATGTAGATGAGCCAACCCAAAGGCTGGGATAACCAGATTGTGATGGGCTGAGGTCTGGCTTTCAAATAGCCAAGAGTCATGAACACTAGGCCAGCAATTGATATCAGCGTTTGAAAAACCTGCGAGGTTTCGACATCTAATTGATCGACCTGGTCTTTGCGCCATAGATCAACGATCATACTGACGAAGTAAATCTCTAGAAAAAGGATGAATCCATAAACGAGCAAACCCATTCTGCGCCCCCTTTAATGCTGGGGAGTTTACATCATAATAAACATTTGCTTATTATGAACTAGCAGATGGTGTTTTAAGCTACTAATTTCAAAATCTTACCGACTAAGCCTTTTTTTGGAATGTCAGGCAATTGCTCAAGTGGGATTTTAGAAATTTCCTCAGCCTCAGCAGCATTGACACCCAAACTTAAGAGCAGGTGATAAATGACCTGATCCTCATAGTCCTGAGGCTGAGGCGAATCGAGCATTTCTTGAATAGCACCTCGTAAGGTACTCATCACGATATTAGCGGCGATCTCAGGAGGCATATCGGTAAAACAGCCTTGCTCAATGCCTTGGGTAACATCCTTTTTAATGTCTTGATAGCCTTTGTGTTGAATGTCGGCAAATGGCCACTCAGATTTAAGCATTAACCTGCCCAGCAATGGCGTGCCGGTGATTAACCGAATGGCCATTCTGGTTTTAGCCGCCATGCGCAGGGGCACATCAAGAATTGTAGAGCCCGCTAATGAGATAGGCGACGTTAGCTCTCGCCCCGCTTGTTTAGCACTGACATTGAGTAAATCATTGACGCTGCGAAAGCATTGGAAGAAAGTGCTGCGGGACACTTGCGCATGCTCAGTCACATCTTCAATTTTAATTTCATTGGCAGGTTTAATCGAAACCAACTCAGGACTGGCAGACACAAGGTGAGAGCGCAACTGCGCATGCTGTTTTTTGTTGTTGCCAAAGAGATGGTGAATAATTTTAGCCATTGTTAAATTTTAGCTAGAAAAGACAAGCTTAATACTCAAACCCTCACAACATACTTGGCATTTGAAAAAGCTAATTAAAACTTTACCTACTGAAGTCTGACTAAGTCTGACTGGGCTTGACCTCCGAGGTTTTTTTAATCGTTTATCCCAGCGATCTTACCTAGCACGCCAGTGGCTGGTAGCTTCAATGCAGTAGGCATTGGAATTTTTAACAGATCATCTGCTATTTTTGAATCCAGACCCAAACCCATCAGCACTTGAAAGAGCACTTTATTTTCATAAACCGTAGACGCTGGCTTGCCGAGCATTGTGTGAACCCCGCCAATGAGACTTCCGACCAAAAGGTTGCACCCAATTGAAGCAGGCATTTTTGTAAATACCCCTTCTTTAATACCAAGTTCGATGTCAACGCTGATATGTTTAAAAACGTTGGTATCGGGGTTTTGACTAGGCCATGGCAGTTGAATAAGAAAATTTCCTAAAAGCGGCACTTTCACCAAATAACGCATCGTGAGCTTGGAAGTGACAACCAATCGGGTCGCTGTGTCTGGAATCTGATGGGTGATCGCCTCGATCTCAGTGGTGAGTTCGTGCGCCAGTTGACTTGCCAGGGTCAGAACGGATGCCTGAACGGATGGAAAGTATTTATAGAAGCTACCCCGAGAGACCTGCGCATGCCGAATCACGTCGTCAACATCGATCTCATGAATCGATTTCTCGAAAGATAGCGACAGCACACTGAAGATCAAAGTGTTTTGCATTTCCTCACGTCGCGAGGCTGCAACTCTAATGCGATGGTCTTGGATTTTCAACATAGCGTAATTCTTAGCCCAGTAGCTGGTTTTGTTTAGAAGATAAATAGAATCGCTCAGTGAATCATTGTACTTGGCGCACTTTGAAACCCCTACTTTGTGATTCTACAACCTTGAAAGTCAAGCATCAATCGAGCTTGCGTAAAGTAAAAGGACATGATTTAATGAACAATCTGTCATGATGACAAATTGGCATTATTTAATATACAATGGTTGTCACTGCTGTCCGTACATGAATGGTTGTATGCAATAAATAATGCGCAGACATCCACCTGAAACTGCACAATCCGAAAAAAACATGAATGACTTGAAAAAATATCTCAACTATCGCTTAGCCCTTTTAGGGATGGTGGCCATACTGGCGGGATGCGGAGATGGCTCGTCATCAAGCAGCTCACAAACAGGTTCAGACACGCCAACCACACTGGTGACCGCGGCAAATGGAGTGAGCACTCAAATATGCGCCCCGAATGCTGAATGTATTGCTCCTCTTTTTGCAAAACTCGCAGGGGTTTCGAACAAACTGAGCATCGCTGCTACGCCTTGGACCGACACTACTACTAACATTATTACCCTCTCTCAGATCCCTTATGTCGAAGGCGCTGTGACGGCTGCGCAGATCGACCCAGCAGGTAGTGTTTTCTCAATCACAACCGATGACAAATATCGCTACTTCCAAGGTAATGGGTTACCAAGTACGCTAATGGGAAATTATCCTGTGCAGCCAGGCACAGCGGCCTACTCGTATTACGCGGCCTTGCCAGGTGGGACTGATCCGCGAACAGGTCAAGAATATTCATCTTCAGCAGAGATTTCTATTTCCCCATACGACCTGAGAGGAAAATTGCCTTTAAACCCCAAAGTGACTGGCTTTAATCCGATTAACTCGCTCATCGTTGGTATCACATTAACCGGTACAGCTTGGCATGCAGAAATTGCAAACGATGCAAATGGTAATTGGTACAGTCCAACCAATGCACTGCCGAATGATCAGTGCTTTGGTCACCCCTACTCTCAGCAATATCACCTGCATGGCTATTCATGGAAGTGCTTCCCCAATCAAGGGACTACGGGTCATTCCCCTTTATTTGGCTATGCATTGGATGGATTCGGCATTTATGGTCCACGCGGCGACGATGGAAAGATGGTCACGAATGCTCAGTTAGACGAGTGTCATGGCCATACACACCCCGTTGAATTTAATGGAACGATTCAAAACATCTATCACTACCATTTGAATAATGAATATCCTTTTTCTGTGGGCTGTTTTAGAGGGACGCCTGACTACGCTGCTGCGCTTGGCTCTGAAGCGATGCGACAGGGCGTGCCCTACGATAAGCTTCCGGATCTGTCAGGAAATACTGTTCCTCCAGGTGTCTCTAAAGTGATAAAAAGCGGGGTGCGCTAGGCCCGATCGAAAACATGTCCTTCAACATTCTTGCCATTGATGCTGGCAAAAGCCAAACCTTAGCGCTTTTACAAAATGGCGAGGTATTGGGATGGGGGGGCGCGGGTAGCGGACGTTATTCGCCCGGAAATATCGATATCTGCAGTCCTCGAAGATCAAATCGCGATCCTGTATTCGTTGGGCAATCTGAACGTTTTTCTACAACGTCCGCTGGCTACGGTGTCAGTCTGGGCGTGACGATGAAAAACGAAGTGTTAGTTTGGGGTTGGAATCCAATCGGTATCGGTGGTGCTTCGGCAAGTTCTGAAATACCCACCCTCATAGAATCCATTGCTCGCCCTGTATCCGTGGCGGCAGGTCAATCAATCTTTGCTGCCCTTGATCAAGCAGGCAGTCTTTACACTTGGGGGCTCAATGTGGATCACGCACTAGGCCGGCCGACTGAACATATGAATGCTTTGCCTGGCATTGTGCAGGACCTTCCCGCTATGCAAGCAGTCGCGCTGGGTGATCACTTTATGATCGCGTTATCGCACGCGGGTGAAGTTTTTTCTTTTGGCAGTAATTCCGCTGGACAACTTGGGCTCGGGCATCTAAAAAACGCAACTTCTCCAACACCTGTTCGCCTCACGGCTTCGATTAAGAGTATCGCCGTAGGTGCGACCCACGTCTTAGCGCTTAGCCGTGAGGGCGACGTTTACGCTTGGGGGAGCAATCAATATGGACAGTTAGGTCGTCCTCAGCGGCGCTACGACAGCCAAGCGACGTTGATTAAGATGCCAGAAAAAATATCAGCACTCGCTGCCGGTATGCATTTTTCCTTAGCGTTATCAGAGTCCGGCCTCGTCTACGCCTGGGGGTGGAACGGTGTTGGCCAACTCGGCACCCATGACAGACAGCCTCGCAGTACACCTACAAAAGTGCTGGGGCTTGGCCTAGTGCAGGCCATCGCTGCGGGTGAGATGCATGCGGTGGCCGTTGGCAAGCAAGCTTTATTCGGCTGGGGGAGTAATGAAGCCGGTCAGATCGGTGGAGCCGCGCAACAACAATTAATGCCTGTTCCCTTTTGGGAAAATGGCTGATGCGACCATGAACAACGACCACGAACAAGATCATGCCAGGCGTCAATTTTTACGTTACGGGCTAAGTATCGCTTCGGGTATCGTGGTTCCACTAAGCTTGACAGCGTGCGAGCAAAAAGAGGATGAGCGCCAAAAGGCGCCGGTACAAACCTTCGTCCAACCACCTCTGCTCGAAGCAAAAAATGGATTGCTGGATGTCACGCTGACCATTTCATATTTTGATACCTTGATATCGGGCGCACAGCCGAAAGACCGTCATCCCGTGTACTTACGCGCCTATGGCTATGACGCTCAGCGCGCAGGCTACGCAGGTCCAACCTTAGTGGTCCGTGGCGGCGATACCTTGAGGATTCGGTTGCTGAATCAATTGCCAGAGAATCCTCCCTTTAGAGCATTTCGCGATCCGACCAATTTCATCAAGCCCAACACAACGAATTTACACGTACACGGTTTGCATGTATTTCCCGGAATCAATGAAAATACGATACCGCCTGAGTATGGTGACTATGTGGTGGATCCTAATTACGGTGGCGTATTGCCAAATGGAGAGTTTCGTCAGTATGTCCACCGCATCCCCAAAGATCACCCTGCCGGCCCGTTCTACTATCACCCGCAATATCATGGCTCAAGTGCCTTACAAGTCGCGAGCTTGATGTCGGGTGCGATCATGGTCAGAGGGACTGTGGACGATTTGCCAGAAATGGCTCAAGCGACTGAGCTGATCTTTTTATTTCAGGCACCTTATTTTGCGTTGAATCCATTCTTTAATGATGGATTGGGTGTTGCCGACGGTCGCTTAGAAAAGTTTTGGCAGTTGACGCAAAACCCAACCGGTCGCGGCCTAAAGAAACAGGGTCGTGGTGATCAGTTTAGTGATGCTCAGCCCGTCATGATTAATGGTGTGCGTCGACCGACGATTGTGATGCGGTCGGGTGAAGTGCAGCGTTGGCGGTTAATCAATACTCAGGTGTTTAACTCTCTCAATCTCAGTCTAGATGGTCACGTGCTAAAGCAATACACCGCGGATGGCTGGGGAAGCGCGTCGTATATTGACCATGCCGATACCAGAAAAACAAATAGTCTTGGTTTGCCACTCTCGCCTGGTAATCGTGCCTCAGTTGTAGTCCAAGCTGACAAACCTGGCACGTATTACTTACGCGGCTTACCTGTAAAAATTTCAGGAGGTGCGCATCCAATCGTATTACCAGATGACATCTTGGCAACAGTGATTGTGGTAGAAGCCAAAGACAGCATGTCAATACCGCAGGCGCCCTTGCCTGTCAGCGAATTTTTAACGCCCATTACGGATGAAGAGTTAGCCAACAAAGGCGGGAAAAAACGCAACATCATATTTAAGATGATCGGCAATGATGCGTTGGAGAGTGCACAACAAACACCGAGTAAGTTGGATCAGGCGGCTATTGTGCTCAGCTCGCTTATCGCGCAGGCTGAAAAATCATACCAACTCAACAAATTACAGCTTCAACATCAGATCGCGTCCACCTTTGGATCCAAGCCGCGGACTCCGTTCTATCCCCCGCCGCCCAACCTGGTGCCGCCTTTTGATATTCAGGCTGCAAACACACTGAATGAAATTACGATACTGGATTCGGTAGAAGAATGGACTGTTTTCAACATGAATTCTCTTGCGCATGTGTTTCATATTCACGTCAATCCGATGTATGTCATCAAAGTGAATGGCAAGCCCATTGAGCCTTACTGGTGCGACACCATCGCATTGCCCACAGGTGGCACGAGCGAAAACCCAAGCTCAGTCACTTTTCGCATGCGCTTTAAGGATTTTGTTGGGCCCTACATCCTACATAATCAAAGGCTCTTAGCCAGTGATCTTGGCATGATTCAACGCGTGACCGTTGTGCCATCAGGGAGTGAATTTCTCTAATGCGCCTCATCATTCGTTGCCCTGTACGACCTATTGCATACGACCCTGAAGATTGGTCTTCACAGGATTTGTATTTTTCTTGGGCGCAGAGCACTGAGTCTGATTTTAAACAGGTCTTAGATTTAGACGCCTTACCCGTTGCAGACTCTGTAATCGCGATCATTCCTGGTATTGATGTACGCTTAATTGCGCTCAAAGTGCCTGCGGTCAGTACCAAGAAAATCATTCAGCTTTTACCAATGCTCATCGAAGATGAGTTGTTATCTCCATTGTCGGATACCAGTATTCAGTTGCTGCCTCCGATGCCGAATCAATCTCCAGAGCTAAGATTAGTGAGTGTGATCCATCGCGACTGGTTATTGTGGCTCAGCCAAAAACTGGCGGTGATCAATTGCGAACAGATTCAATTGATACCTGAGAGCATGTTACTGCCTGTGTCAGAAACGACCGTATATTTTCAGCAGGAAGACATCACTAATTTTTACACTTCAAAAAAATCAACGACCGATATCTTCAGCTGGTCGCAACCGTTCACTGAACCCGTTCTTGTCGCGGATGAACGCAACGTTCAGCCTGAACTGCTTGCGCTATCTGACCCGCTACTCATGCAGGGCATTGCCCATGAAAAAAATTCTTATGAATCAATAAATCTATTACCCGACGCGTTCTTCGACTTCAGGAGAGCACGTCAAAGTGAATTGCAACATTGGCAGTCGCAGGACTTATGGAAGGTGCCGCTGAGATGGGCGAAATACGCCACGCTAACGCTCTGTGTGAGTTATCTTTGTTATCTCTTGACCTTGGTGTGGCAAGACCAACACTGGCAAAACACTTTACAGAATGCAACCAATCAAGTGTTGTCGAAAGGCGTCGACGATCAAGTGCGCTTTACACAATTGGTCAACGAAAGTTGCCTCGCTGCGCATAAAAACCTTGAGAATTGCCGCGGAGACTTTGAAAGACAACTACTGGCTCTGCAAAATATCCTCAAAAATACCCCGCCGGATGCGTTAAAGGGCTTGGAGTACTCGAAAAAAGGCTTAGTGTTTGTATTACAAGAATCGACGCTTTCAAATAGCCAACGCTTAGCCCTCGTCCAAGATCATGCAGTTCAGCGCCTCGGCTCGGCACGCTATTTGTTAAGTCCTTATGCGAATCTTGCTTATGACTAACTTTTCAACGTCGCCTATGACGAAAAAAAATCTTCTGCATATATTTAAGAAGCTACCACCTAAGCTTTTAATTGGAGGCGGCGTATTTCTATTCATCGGTCTTCTTTGGCTCTTGGTTCTCAAGCCACTGCAGCAAACCCTCGAACTACGTTTACAAAAATACCCCGCTCAATTATTGAGTATCCAAGAGCTTAATCAAACACTGCGCATGTATCAAAGCAAGGACCTAAAACTCATAGGCCTGTCTCAAGAGGCCTTAACAGTGTTGCAAAAAAAGCTCCTGTCTCAAGGACTCAAATTTACCTTGGTTCGGTCAGAAAATACGAATGTAGTCAAAATAGACTTAAAAATTGACGAGATCGACTTTAGTCGTTGGCTCGAACTATTAGTGGATTTTCGAAAAAATAATGGCTTGTACGCAAGCGACGTAGTCATCAAGAAAAATGATGGCGTCGGAATGATCCAAGTGAGTGCTACTTTGGTGCAAGCGCGATGAATCTTCAATTTGACCGCCATGCTTTCCGTTTCGGATGGTCGAGTCGAATCGTGCTGCTCGCGTGCGTTTTTATCCTTGTTATCATGTATTTTCCAATTCGTTTCTTGAATTCAAGCGTTGCGTCAATGACGAATTGTCAAGTCGTGCTGCTCCAACCCGAAGGGTCGATCTGGCAGGGCAGCACGCAGCTTGGTTTTTCAGCGATTAAAGCCAACGCATCAGAAAAATGTCCAAGCCCGCAAGTAGGCTCTGAACGCTTTTCGTGGAAATCTCAGTTTTCAGTCTTTGATTTGAAATCTAAGTGGGTGATTGAGTACGCCAACACGCTGAGGCCGCTAGAGCTAACCGTCCATCCGCGTGCAATCACGCTGCGTAGCAATCAAATCGAGCTGCCGGCTAACCTGATTGAAGTCGCAGGGGGGGTATTGCGAACCCTGAATCTTCGTGGAACATTAGATATTCGATGGGATGACCTTATTTGGGATGGATCGCCCAAAGGACGTGTGGAGGTTCAATTTTTGAATATGGCGAGTCCGATTAGCCCGATTAAACCTCTCGGAAGTTATGCCTTAACGCTTCAGCTCAATCGGGTTTTAAGTTTTGATTTTTCTACTATCAAAGGTCCGTTACTTTTAACGGCAAAGGGAATCATTGATAGAGGCAGATTGTCTTTGCAAGGAGAGGCCACGGCTCCACCAGAGTCGATTGACGCCTTGATTGGCGTACTCTCAATCATTGGAAATAGAGACGGCGCTGTCTACCGCTTTAAAATTTAATGGATCGTTATGTTTCGTTTTTCTAAAACCGCTTTAAAGCTCGTATTCGTCCTGTTTGTGCAACAAAACTGTTTTGCACAGAACAACAATATCAACTTGTCCTTTAACAATGCGGATGTCGATGCTGTCATTGCGACCGTTGCTCGCGCCACCAATCGAACGATTATTGTTGATCCAAAAGTTCGAGGCAAGATTTCTTTGGTCAGCAGTCAACCGCTCACACCCGATCAAGCGATAGACAGCTTATCGACAGCCCTGCGCATGAATGGCTTTGCGCTCGTCAATACGCCTGGTGGCTATCGCGTTGTGACAGAAGCCGATGCAAAATTGCAGTCTTCACAGACTTATACCGATCGAACAGGTGTAACAGGCGATCAAATTATTACCCGCGTGTTTCATTTAAAATTTGAATCAGCAGCCAATGTGGTCAATTTACTCAGGCCTCTGATTTCGCCCAACAATACGATCAACGCCCTGCCAGGCAATAACTCAATTCTTGTGACGGACTATGCCAGCAACATCGAGCGCATTGAAAAAATTATTCAAAGTGTTGATAACTCAACGTCTACCAAAGTTGAAACGATTGCATTAAAAAATGCGCAAGCGATCAAAGTGGTCGCTCTTATCAATCGGGCGCTAGAAACCAGTGTGCCACCGGGTGGCGATCCAATGTCAAAACCCACCGTCCTGGCTGACCCTAGAACAAATTCATTAATTATTCGGGGGGGTAATGTCGAACGGTTAGCGCAAATTCGAAGGCTCGTCGCGACACTCGATGCCTCAAAAAATGTGGGCAGTATTTATGTGGTGCCTTTGAAAAATGCAGAGGCATCCAAATTGGCGATCACCTTACGGGCACTGGTAGCGGCGGATGGTTCTTCGAATGATCCTAACAATACAAACGTCCAAGGCAACCCCAATACCAATCCGCAGTCGCCCATGAACCCGAATCAGGGCGGGATATCGCCCATGAACTTTGGCGGTGTCGGCGGCGCCAATCCTCTTGGAGGCGGACCATCTGCTGCAGCCTCCACTGCGCTGACAAGCTCCAGCGCTCCCTCCACAGGCGGCATTATTCAGGCAGACCCCAATACAAACTCGCTGA
>CAMAYM010000047.1 GCA_945862495.1 Bordetella parapertussis
TCAGACATCCACCTACGCCTGCGCGAAGATGTGGTGACAGAAGTTTCCTCTGTAGAACAACGTGCAGCGCTCATGGCAAATGCCCCAGGCGCCTCTGAGGGCCTGTTCTTGGTTCCAAAGGTAATTGAATAAGATGTCCAACGCCCTCCAGCTCTATCCCAGCATTTCTGCACTTAGCCAGGCGCTGGCCACGCAGCAGCTCAGCGCCACTGAGCTCGCGCAAGACTGCCTTACACAGATTGCAGCGCATTCTGCGCTCAACGCTTTTGTTCACGTTGATACAGAGCTCACACTCGCCCAAGCACGCCAAGCTGACGCAATATTGGCTGCGGGCACTGGCAACATCTTGACCGGACTCCCCATCGCCCACAAAGACGTCTTTGTGACACAAGGTTGGCGCAGCACAGCCGGCAGCAACATGCTTAAGCACTACACCAGCCCATTCGATGCCACCGTTGTCCATCAACTGCGTGCGGCGGGCTGCGTCACGCTCGGAAAACTGAATTGCGACGAATTTGCAATGGGGTCAGGTAACAAGCACTCAGCCTTTGGCCCTACGCACAACCCTTGGGATACTTCTGCAGTGCCAGGTGGCTCGTCCGGCGCCTCAGCGGCGGCTGTAGCAGCCAAACTTGTCATTGCCGCCACAGGTACTGATACAGGCGGTTCTGTTCGCCAACCTGCAGCGCTTTGCGGCGTTAGCGGCATTAAACCTACCTACGGCGCCGTCTCTCGCTACGGCATGATTGCCTATGGCTCGAGCCTTGATCAAGCCGGCCCCTTAGCTAGCAGCGCCCTTGACCTCGTTGACCTGCTTGATATCATGAGCGGCTTTGACAGCAAAGACTCCACAAGCGCAGAACACTGCAAAGGCGTTCCCAACGCACCCGGCCGCATCCGTGCGGAATTCAACCGCGCCGATGCCGGTTTTAGCGCTAGTGCCACTCAGCCGCTCAAAGGCTTACGGATTGGGGTGCCAAAGGAATTCTTTGGAAAGGGGCTTTCCAACGATGTCGCTAAAGCCATCGAAGTCGCTCTGCAACAATTTGAAAAACTGGGTGCCCAACGTGTCGATATCTCGTTGCCTCGCACAGAGCTCTCCATTCCTGCGTATTACGTTATCGCGCCTGCTGAGGCCTCGAGCAACCTGTCCCGCTACGACGGGGTGCGCTATGGACATCGTAGCGCGTCTTACTCGGATCTCGAAGACATGACTGCACGTTCGCGCGCAGAGGGCTTTGGCTCAGAGGTCAAACGCCGCATTTTAATTGGTACGTACGTTCTGTCGCATGGTTACTATGATGCCTACTACTTGCAGGCGCAACGTTTGCGACGGATGATTGTGGATGACTTTCAGGCTGCACTAACTCAACATTGTGATGTCATCATGGGTCCTGTCACGCCAACGGTCGCGCAACCCATCAATCACAATCAAAATGACCCGACCGCCGATTGGCTGGCGGATATTTACACCTTGGGTCTCAATCTCGCTGGCTTGCCAGGTATGTCGATTCCCTGCGGTTTTGGTCCGGGCGCCTCTGGCAAGCTCTTGCCAATTGGTTTGCAAATTATTGGTAACTATTTCGACGAAGGGCGACTGTTAGCCGTCGCCCATCAGTTTCAGCACGTCACGGACTGGCATCAACGCGTTGCGGGGCAAGCATAATGGCATGGGAAATCGTGATCGGGCTGGAAACGCACACCCAGCTCTCGACTCAAACCAAAATTTTTTCAGGCAGCGCCACACGCTATGGTGCATTGCCCAATACACAGGCCAACGCAGTCGACTTGGCGCTACCTGGCTCGCTGCCGGTCATGAACCGCGCGGCCGTCGAACGCGCGATTCGTTTGGGCTTAGCTGTAGGGGCGACGATTGCACCTCGGTCTATTTTTGCCCGTAAAAACTACTTTTATCCCGACTCACCAAAAAACTACCAAATTAGCCAATTTGAAATCCCCGTTGTTCAAGGTGGCTCGATCAGTTTTTTTGTAGGCGATCAGGAAAAAACCGTTAACCTGACCCGCGCGCATCTCGAAGAAGACGCCGGAAAATCCATGCATGATGACTTTGTGGGTCCGCATGGTGAATCCTCTTCAGGCATTGATTTAAACCGCGCCGGCACCCCTTTGCTTGAGATCGTGTCGGAGCCAGAAATGCGCTCTGCTGCCGAAGCCGTCGCCTATGCAAAAGCTCTGCATAGTCTGGTGATGTGGCTAGGCATTTGCGATGGCAACATGCAAGAAGGCTCGTTCCGCATCGATGCCAACGTGTCCGTTCGCCCTGTCGGCCAAGAAGCGTTCGGCACCCGCTGCGAGATCAAAAACGTCAACTCCTTCAAGTTTCTCGAACGCGCCATTCAATATGAGGTGAGACGACAAATCGAGCTCATTGAAGACGGTGGTCGCGTTGTGCAAGAAACACGTCTCTATGACTCGGAGCGAGATGAAACACGTAGCATGCGCAGCAAAGAAGACGCGCACGACTATCGCTATTTTCCCGATCCTGATCTCCCACCACTTGTGATTGCCCAGGATTGGATTGAGTCCGTGCGTCAGACAATGCCGGAGCTTCCAGCAGCCTTGCGCGCACGATTTATCTCTGAGTTTGGCCTGACTCCCGTCGATGCAGCTCAGCTTTCGATCAGCCGTGATCTCGCCGCGTATTTTGAAAGTGTCAACGCAGCACTTCCCGCCGGCCAAGCCAAGCTTGTCGCTAACTGGATCATGGGTGAAGTCTCGGCTACGCTCAATCGTGAAGAAAAAGACATCACTGAGTCTCCTGTTTCGGCTTCAGCACTCGCGGCGCTTCTCTCTCGCATCAATGACGGCACCATCTCAAACAAAATTGCCCGAGATGTTTTTGCCGCAATGTGGGCAGGCGAACATGGTGGCGATCCGGATGCCATTATTCAGGCGAAAGGTCTGACGCAAATTAGTGACTCAGGTGCGATTTCTGCCATGGTGGATGCAGTGCTTGCTGATCACCCTGCGATTGTGGCGGAGTACCGCGCTGGCAAGCAAAAAGCCTTTAACTCGCTGGTCGGTCAGATTATGAAAGTAGCAAAAGGCAAAGCCAACCCTCAGCAGGTCAATGACCTCCTGAAGGCAAAGCTAGATAGTTAAATACCGTAGCGAGCGCGATACGCCAACACCGCCTCGCGGTGTTCGGCGAACTCAGCGTTATTTTCAAGTAGCGCCAGGATATCAGTGAGAGAGGCAATGCTGACAGCAGGCAAACCATAGCGCTGCTGCACTTCTTGGACAGCCGAGTGTGGCGAAAGAGCGCCATCAGGTCCCGCGCGCTCCATACGGTCCATCGCGATCAGCACTGCACAAGGCTCAGCACCCGCCGCGCGAATGATGTCAACAGACTCACGCACCGAGGTGCCTGCAGTAATCACATCATCAATGATGACGACTTTTCCCTTTAGTGGTGCACCTACGAGTACGCCGCCCTCACCGTGATCTTTGGCTTCTTTGCGGTTGTAGGCGAACGGCACATCGCGCCCCTCAAGTCCTGCGTGGGATGCAAGTGCGACCGACGTGGCTGTTGCCAAGGGAATGCCTTTGTAGGCGGGTCCAAACAACATATCAAAAGGCAACTTGGAGTCAACCAGTGCCTGCGCATAAAATTGCGCAAGCTTGCCGACAGAGGCTCCCGTATTGAAAAGCCCAGCGTTAAAAAAATAGGGGCTTGTGCGGCCGGACTTCGTCACAAAACTACCAAAGCGCAGCACACCTTCTTTTAAGGCAAACTGTACAAACTCTCGACGATCAGCACCTAGCGACATAGCATTCCTTTCTGTTTCTCACGACTTTAAACCCGTACATTATCTCACTGACTAGGAGTTCTGCCTTGCTGCGCATCACCTCACTGAACCTCAATGGCATTCGCTCCGCCTACAACAAAGGCCTAATGGCATGGCTGAAATCACATCAGGCAGATATTCTTTGTCTTCAAGAACTTAAAGCGCATCTGGTCGACATTCAGCATGACTACCAACATCCCCTAGACTACACCGGCCATTTTTGTGCGGCCGAAAAGAAAGGCTACAGTGGTGTCGGTCTTTATTTGAAACAGCAGCCTGAGCGCGTACTCACGGGGATCGACTGTCCGGAGTTTGACCAAGAAGGTCGCGTTATTCGTGCCGACTGGTCCAACTTGACAGTTGTCAGCGCCTACCTCCCCTCCGGCTCAAGCGGCCCAGAGCGGCAAGAGGCCAAGTTTCGCTTCCTCGCTAAATTTGGCCCTTGGTTGCAAGCATTGATGGACGATCATAAAAAGACTAAACGTGAGTATGTCATCTGTGCCGATTGGAACATCGCACATAAAGAAATCGATCTCAAAAACTGGAAATCCAATCAGAAAAATTCGGGCTTTACCCCTGAGGAGCGTGCCTGGGTGACGCACACTCTCGAGGAAATCGGCTTTGTAGATGTGTTTAGAGCGCTGGATCCAAGCCCCGAGCAATACACGTGGTGGAGCAATCGTGGGCAGGCCTGGGCCAAGAACGTAGGCTGGCGTCTGGACTATCAGCTCGCCACGCCGGGAATTGCTGCGCTGGCGCGCTCAACCAGCATTTACAAAGATGAACGATTTTCTGACCACGCACCGTTCACCATTGATTACGACTTTACACTTGCGGCGAAAGTTTAAAGACTGACATGCTTGAACCCAGCGCATCATACTCCCGCGGCATCGATACGCTCAATGTCGCGGCGACGCCACCACAACAGCAACAAACCTGGCAGCGCAATCACGACCGTCATCAAGAAAAAAGTCGGCCATCCTGCAAACAGCACCAGAGGTGGAGTCAGCGGTCCTGCGAGATACGTTCGGCCCACAGCAGATAGCGCAGACAACAAGGCAAATTGGGTGGCTGAAAACTCTCGGTTGCAGAGCCCCATCAACAAGGCGACAAACGCAGCGGTGCCCATACCTCCACACAGGTTCTCAAGGCTCACCCCTGCGGCCATTAAGAAAACATTGTGCGGCCCAACAGAAATGACCCAAAAGCCAAGATTGGAGAGTGCCTGCAATAAACCAAACAGCATCAACGATCGGTACAGACCTAATTTCGCCATTAGCGCACCACCCGTCAGTGCACCCACGATCGTCGCAGTCAACCCCAACAACTTATTGACCGTTCCGACCTCTGTAGCCGTATAACCCGCGGCGCGCAACAGAAACGTCGTGGAGAGCGCTCCTGCGAACGCATCACCGAGCTTGTAGAGGACAATCAATAGCAAGACCGTGATGGCTTCGGGTCGACCAAAAAACTCCTTGAAGGGCTCAAACACCGCCCTCGAAAGCGAGCGTGGCGTCTGTGCGGGAACCTCCGGCTCAGGCGCCCAAAGGGTGGCGAGAGCGACCCCCAACATCAACGCCCCCATCAGCATATAGGTATTGCCCCAGCCCAACCACTGATCCGCCAAAATCAATGCAAGCCCGCCGGAGGTCAGCATTGCAAGCCGATAGCCGAGGACAGATAAAGCCGCACCGGCCCCTCTTTCTTCTTTGCGCAGCACATCGCTACGGTAAGCGTCAAAAGCAATATCCTGGGTTGCGGAACAAAACGCTACGGCGACTGCAAGTAAGGCAAGTGGCAAAAGACTCTGACCTGGAGACATCAAACCCATTGACATGATGCCGAGCGCGAGCAACACCTGCATCACTAACATCCATCCTCGCCTACGCCCCAAAAATGGTGGCGCATAACGATCAATCAGCGGGGCCCAGAGAAACTTCAGCGTATACGCCGTTCCTACCAAGGTCAGGAATCCAATTTCTTGAAGGGACACTTGTTCAAGCGTCGCCCACGCTTGCAACGTTCCTCCCGTCAGAGCCAACGGCAAGCCACTCGCAAAACCAAGCGCTAGCAACGGTGCGACGCGTCTACTGGTGTAGAGTTTTGATGCAGGAATGGTCTGTGTCTGGGCGTGTGGTTGCGGCGCGTGCTGAGAGGTCATGAAACTTACCTCGCCGTAAATCGATACGCGGCAAGCGTGCTGCGCCAACCCGCGAATAATTTCACCTCGTGCTGATCATTAAAGGTGGCACGTTCAAGGATGGTGAACTGAAGGGTATTGGCCAAGCGCTCAAAATCCTTGAGCGTACAGAGGTGGATATTGGGGGTGTTGTACCAGGCATACGGCATCTGCCCTGTGACTGGCATGCGACCACGCAAAATCGACCACCCGTGCGGCCAGTAACCAAAGTTGGGGAAAGACACAATCCCTTCACGGGCCACACGCGCCATCTCGCGCAAAATGTGCTCCGAATTATGCATCGACTGTAACGTCTGAGACAACACGACCGTGTCAAACTGCTGATCGTCAAACATCGCCAGCCCGTCTTCGAGGTTTTGCTGAATCACCTGAACACCGCGCTGCACACAGCTCAAGACACGGTCATCGCAGATTTCAACCCCCACACCCTGAACGGTTTTAGACTGCTGCAAGTGCGCAAGCAGCGCACCATCACCACAACCCAAATCCAATACGCGGCTATTAGGCTGAACCCATTGCGCGATGCGTGCCAAATCCCCGCGCAAATCACCTTCCATCGTTTGACCACTCAATTTTAGTTGTTCGCTCATGCTTGCACTCCGTCTGCCGTCTTGACCGCAGCAGGTGCTTGCGCCAAAGTCGCGGCGATCCGCAGAAAATATGCACGCATTAAACTGTGATACCGAGGATCGTCGAGCAGAAATGCATCGTGTCCGTGAGGCGCATCGATCTCCGCATACGTTGCAGACTGACCGTTTTTAAGCAAAGCCTGCACGATCTCACGGGAACGCTCGGGTGGAAACCGCCAATCTGTCGTAAAAGAAATCAACAAAAAATCAGCCTGTGCAGGTGCAATCGCACGCGCGAAATCGCCCCCCGTTCGCTTAGCCGGATCAAAATAGTCTAGGGCGCGCGTAATGAGCAAATACGTATTGGCATCAAAGTATTTAGAGAATTTTTCGCCCTGATAACGTAGATAAGACTCCACCTCGAACTCTACGCCATAACCATAATGGTAGGCACCATCGGCCGCAGGCTCGCGTTGCGTCCTACCAAACTTTTCTGCCATATCATCGTCAGACAGATAGGTGATGTGCCCAATCATTCTGGCGACGGACAAGCCATGGCGCGGCACAGTATTGTGCGCATAGTAATCACCACCGTGAAACTCAGGATCGGTGATGATGGCACGGCGAGCCACTTCATTAAAACCAATATTTTGCGCAGATAAGCGCGGCGTACTAGCCACCACCACGCAATGCGCCACCCGCTCGGGCAAAGTGATCGCCCAACTCAGTGCCTGCATCCCGCCAAGCGATCCGCCCATCACCGCGGCGAACTTCTTGATCCCCAGGCGATCCGCCACACGCGCCTGTGCCGACACCCAGTCCTCGACAGTCAATACTGGAAAGGCTGCACCCCAAGGTTTACCCGTCTCAGGCCGAATACTTGCGGGGCCTGTCGAGCCAAAGCATGAACCCAGGTTATTGATGCCAATCACAAAAAACACATTGGTGTCCACCGGTTTACCAGGGCCCACCATGTTGTCCCACCAACCGATATCCTCGGGATTTTCTGCCGAAATACCCGCCACATGATGAGAGGCATTCAGTGCGTGGCAAATCAGCACAGCATTGCTGGCCTCTGCATTTAATGTTCCATAAGTTTCAATCGCCAAATCATAAGACGACAAGGTATGGCCGCTCGCTAAAGGCAGGGGCGCATCAAAATGAAGAAATTGTGTGTGGACGATACCGACTGAATCCATTGTCGTAGCAAAGGATTCTTGTGCGGGGGGCGCGCCCGTAATACTGGACGGAGATGTCATACAGACCTTCTTTAGCGGGATTTATGAGGCGCCCGCAAGCGGATCGAGCAAATCGGCGCCAACTGAATCAAAGTTTAACATCGACGCGCTAACAAAACAGCGAAACGAATCACACGCTATCGCTGACAAACAACACACCCTGTTACATCCCCTCCAGCTCTAAATACATTTTCTTACAAATGAACCTGCCATCACAGGGGTTCTGCGCATTCTAATGAGAGGCATTCACACGCACACTAACAAATTCTCATTTGTGTCCATTAGAGGCTTTTTTCTCATGACAAATCCACGTCTTTCCGGACGCGAGTTGCAATGCCTGGAGTGGGTCTTCACTGGCAAAACCAGCTGGGAAATCGGCTTGATCATTGGGCTCTCCGAACGAACAGTCAACTTTCATTTGCGCAATGCTTGCCGCAAGCTCAAGGTATACGGCCGACAAGCGGGAGTTGCCCAGGCATTACGGCTCGGCCTATTGACCGGCAATCCTCACTTCAACCTCAGTGAACGCACAAACTCCAGCGCATTCTCATTTGAAAGAGATTGTTTCGGGCCAGAGACCACAACTTGAATCAGCATGCCACGGTGCACAACCACACGCGCCATCATGAGGGAGGGCTTATTTGCCACTTCAGTTTCCAGGGTAAAAATCTCTCCCCTCAACGCGCTTTCTGGTGCTTGTTTTCCAGCACGCGCTGCAAGCGCGGACACCACGGTCTTGACCAAGGCCTGACTGCTCTCTTGGCCGAGAGACTCCGGCAGCGCAATAAATCCCACCGAGAATACTGCCTGCCCAACCGCCGACGAGGTCAGAGAAAACGTAGTCGAACGGCCCTCTAAATCAATTTGCCTTTGTTCAGTCTGAATCCGTGAAGGAAACATAATGACACCACGATCATCCGCCACTGAGCGCTCTCGCCAGTTGTATTCAGGCGTACACCCCGCTAAAAACACAGCAGATAACCACAACAATAACAGGGGAATTAATTTACGCATTTACGTACAAACCGCCTTAATAAAAAAACATGTCAGGATGACAAATGAATGGCAGATAAAACCGCAGTAAATTGTCCTCCATTTTTGCCGTGCGCGGGTACAGTCCGGCATCCCTTAAAATGCAATAATTCGCATCAGCAACAGGTTTACCCGTGTCCATATTGACTCAACGTCTTGCCACCCTTCAATTACACCCAGAGGTTCTGGGGAAGTCGCTGCGCGGCATTGAAAAAGAGGGTCTGCGGGTCGATGCATTCGGCACCTTGTCTAAACGCCCCCATCCCCCAGCCTTGGGCTCAGCCCTGACGCATCCTCGCATCACGACTGATTACTCAGAAGCCTTGCTAGAGTTGATTACCGGCACCCACTCAAATGTAGACAGCCTGATGGCGGAGCTCGACGAGGTGCATCGCATCGTAGCCTCCACACTGAGCGATGAGCTCATGTGGAACCACTCAATGCCAGCACATCTCCCTGCGGACAATCAAATTCCGATTGGCTGGTACGGTACCTCCAACACAGGGATGATCAAACACGTTTATCGCAAAGGCCTGGCGGAGCGTTACGGCCGCACAATGCAATGCATTGCAGGTTTGCACTACAACTTTTCCTTTGACGAGTCGCTTTGGGATCTGCTGGATCTCCCCGAGCCGACCGCACAGGACCGTCGCTCAGCAGGTTATATCGCGCTTATCCGTAACTTTACCCGCTATAGCTGGTTGCTGATGTACTTATTTGGCGCTTCTCCCGCACTTTCAAAAGACTTTTTACGCGGGAAAACAGGTGATTTAGTTGAGCTGGATGCGCAAACCATGTATCTACCTCATGCCACGAGCTTGCGCATGAGTGACCTTGGTTACCAAAACAAAGCACAATCTGGCCTCAAGCTTTGCTACAACGACCTCGGCGCGTTTCTTGAACGGCTCTATGATGCGGTCACAACCCCTTGGCCAGACTATCAAGCCATTGGGACCCACCGTCATGGTGAATGGATACAGCTCAACACCAATGTTTTGCAAATTGAGAATGAGTTTTACTCCAGCATCCGCCCCAAGCGAACGACAGGACCTTGCGAGCGTCCGATTACAGCCTTAGCCGAGCGAGGTATTCAGTACATCGAAGTGCGCTGTCTCGATATCGATCCGACACAACCCACTGGGATTTCGGCGGAAACTGCCCGCTTTGTTGACGCTTTTATTCTTTTTTGTGCCTTACAAGACAGTCCTCTCTTTACCGATAGCGGTTGGTGCAAAGAAAGCGCAGCCAACTTTTCACTGGTCGTCAAACAAGGCCGACAACCCGATTTGATGCTTTCAAAACTCGGCAAAGCAATACCGCTCAAGCAATGGGCTGAAGAACTCTTGGATGAAATCGCCCAATGCGCAGAAACACTTGATGGCACGTTGAACGAACAGAATTACAAAAAAGCCGTGCTGTCTCAGCGTATAAAAGTCGCAGACTCCACACAGACACCTTCTGCTCAGTTTTTAGAGCAATTGATCGCGCGTAAGCGCTCTTTTCATGACTTCACATTGGAACAAAGTGCCGCACACGCTAAAAGCCTCAAAAAAGCAGGCTTAAGCCCTGCAGAGTTTGCTGCCACGCAAGCGCAGGCCACGCAGTCACTCATGGAGCAACAGGCGCTCGAAGCAAGTGACCAAGAGAGTTTTGATGCGTATGTCGCCCGCTTTCATCAGGCATTAAAAAAGCCAACCTAACTGGGTTGGCGGCAAACGGACAGGCGAACCATAGACTAAATCGCTTTTTGGCAATTTATTGTTGGTTGGCTGGTGCGCCCGACAGGAATCGAACCTGTATCGAGAGCTTCGGAAACTCTTATTCTATCCATTGAACTACGGGCGCCAGCGGGCGAATTATAGCGGCAGAAGCGCACTACCCTTTCGAACAAATGGGATTGGCGCGGCTCTTTTTCACCTTGCTCGTCCGATGCCGCTATAATCCTTGGGTTGTAAGAAAACCGCCTAACAACTTGCAGGATTTGGTCATGAGCAATACGCAGCCACACGAAGAACATCAATCACCCATCAAGACACCCAAGCAACTGATCATCACGATCGTGCTGTCCTTTGTCTTGCCCATCATTATCATCATCTTGCTGGTCAAGCTTGTCACTGCAGGCGACCAAGTGGGTGCAGGTTCTGACATTCTTGGTCCTGAAGCAACGCAAAAGCGTATTGCGCCTGTGGCGAAGCTGGATCTTGTGGACACAAGCGGCCCTAAAGTTTTTAAAACGGGTGAGCAGGTCTACACAGCCGTATGTGCGGGCTGTCACGTTGCGGGTGCGGCTGGCGCGCCCAAGTTTGCAGATGCTGCGGCGTGGTCAGCCCCCATCGCCACAGGTCTTCAATCAATGATTGCGAGCGTCATCAAAGGTAAAGGTGCGATGCCCGCCAAAGGCGGCAACCCAGCTCTGGATGACTTTGAAATTGCGCGCGCAGTGGTTTACATGGCAAACGCTGCAGGTGGAAAGTTCGCTGAGCCTGCCGAACCCAAACCAGCAGAAGCACCTGCGCCAGCCGCAGCGGCTCCAGCGATGGCACCCGTTATGGCACCCGCTGCTGCTGCACCAAAAGCGCCCGCAGTGGTTGCTGCAGTCCCCGCAGCCGCCCCCGCCACCAACGACGTAGGTGAAAAGCTTTACAAACAAGCCTGTGCAGCCTGCCACATTGCAGGTGTCGCTGGCGCACCAAAGTTTGGTGACAAAGTTGCCTGGGCGCCCCGTATTGCAACCGGCATGGATGCGCTTGTCGCCGCCGTGGTGGCTGGCAAGGGCATTATGCCTGCTAAGGGTGGCGCGGCCGGTGCAAGCGAAGCTGACTTACGTGCAGCCACGCAATACATGGTTGATGCCGCCAAATAACACCTTTACCGGTTTTAAAACGCTTAAAAAAAGCACTCGAAATTTCGAGTGCTTTTTTATTTTTAGAACATAGATTTATCGCATCAACGCAATCAACCTAAGCATGCAAGAGGGACAAGCCAAGCTGCACGCGACGCTGCAACCACAGGCTTGGACGATAGCGCGGGTCACCCGTCACAGCTTGTATATTGCGCAGGATATCAAGAATATTTTCTGCGCCGAGTGCATCGCCTAAGCCCAAAGGACCTTTAGGATATCCCAAACCAAGATTGACCGCGCGATCAATGTCCACAGGGGTCGCGATATCTTGCTGGGCAATGTCACACGCAACGTTGACGATCATGGCGACAATGCGTTGCGCAACAAAACCCGCAGAGTCTCGAACAACGCTCACACGCACGCTATCACTGCCAAAAATAGCATGTGCTTTTTCTTGATACGCTGGATGTGTCGCAGGTGACACCATGAGGGTGCGTCTGCGCGCGTGCTCAAAATCATGCAACGTATCGAGACCCACCGTACGCGCAGGGTCAAGCTTTTGCTTGGATACCGCTGTCGAGACATCCTCGCCAAAGGGCGTGACGACAATGAGGCTGTCTACGTCGGGCGCGTGTCCGCCCTGCACTTGAGCGCCGAGCTGTTTGAGAAGCTCCGTCGCCCTGGCATGACCCAAATGATGCGCCGGACTGACCCATACTTTGGCTGGACCACTCAAGGCGGGCGCTGGTGCTTCAATCACAGGCTGCTTTTGACCGTCTACATAGGCATAAAACCCGCCTTGACTCTTGCGACCATACAAACCACCCGCTACGCGCACGGTTCCGATCGGCGATGGTTTAAAGCGCGGCTCTTCATAAAACTGATGGTAAATAGATTCCATCACGGCATGCGACACATCGAGCCCGGTTAAGTCCATCAACTCAAAGGGACCCATTTTGAAACCGGCCTGTTCGCGCATGATGCCATCGACTGTTGAAAAATCTGTCACGTTTTCCTGAACGACACGCAAGCCCTCGGTATTCATGCCACGACCCGCATGATTGACAATAAAACCAGGCATGTCTTTGGCACGAACAGGCGTGTGGCCCATCCGCACCGTCAGCGCCATCAGCGCATCGCCCACAGCAGGATCCGTACGCAAACCATCAATCACCTCAACCACTTTCATGAGAGGAACGGGATTAAAAAAGTGGAAGCCTGCCACCCGCTCGGGGCGCGCACAGGCCGCGGCAATGGATGTAATGGATAAAGAAGAAGTATTGGAGACGAGCATGCAGTCAGCAGAAACGACAGACTCCAACTCTTTGAAAAACGGCTGCTTAATATCGAGCCGCTCAATAATCGCCTCAATCACCAAATCGCAATCAGACAAGTCCTTGAGTGCGTCAATGAGATAGAGGCGACCCAAGGCTTCATGCGCCTGCTCAGCCGTCATTTTTCCCTTGCTTGCAAGCATCGTCCACGTACTGGTCAGTGCATCGCGGGCAGAATTTAAGGCGGCGGGATTGGTATCGAACAGTTTGACGCGCAAACCCGCTTGGGCAGCAATTTGTGCAATGCCTCGTCCCATCGCGCCGGCGCCGGCCACACCTACTGTCTGAATCGCTTTCATATATTTTCCTGAAATCAAATTAGATCAAACTATAGCTGTTGCATAATAGTCATATTCAAGGCTCTCGTCATGATCGATACCGATCTGTCCACGCCACTTCGACAAACAACGGCCTCTATGACATCAACGCTCCCAAGTGGCAGTCCCATTACGGAACAGCAGTTCCCGATGGTGTTTGCAACGCGTGACCCTGAGGGTCATAAAGGGACGTTTGGATCCGTTGGCATTTTAGGCGGCTCAAGCGGCATGACCGGTGAAGTGATATTGGCCGGTCGGGCTGCACTAAAAAGCGGTGCAGGCAAAACTTACCTTGCCATGACACAAACTCCCATGCCTGCTGCCTACGACAGCCTCAATCCTGAGTTGATGCTGCATGACGCGCAAACACTCATTGAGAAAGCCGTATCCATGGATGCATGGGTGGCAGGTTGTGGGCTCGGTCTCGCACCCGCCGCGCTCCACTTACTGCGCCTTTTACTCAGCGCACGCGCAGAACGCCCAGTCGTGCTGGATGCGGATGCACTCAACGCGCTTGCACAAGGCGATATTTCAAATACGTGGGGACCCGGACTCGTCGTGCTGACGCCACACCCCACAGAGGCGGCCAGGCTGCTTCAAACAGACACCCAAAGAATTCAATCAGACCGTCCAGGTGCCGCACAAAAACTAGCGCATCGTTACCGCGCCTGGATCGTACTCAAAGGCGCACGAACTATTGTCTGCGCGCCTGACGGAGTTTGGCATGTCAATACGAGCGGCAACGTTGGCCTCGCCACAGGCGGGACAGGAGATGTCTTGAGCGGTTTGCTTGGCAGCCTCTTGGCACAAGGTATTCCGGCTGAACAAGCGATTCCCGCTGCAGTTTGGCTTCACGGTGCGGCCGCCGATGCGCTGGTCGCACAAGGTAGAGGGCCCATTGGGCTGACTGCGGGAGAGCTGCCAGATGCCATTCGCGACCTCAGAAATCGAGTATCTTTTAAACAAAATAACAAATAGCCACTTTAGACAAGGATCAACATGAACACCGCCACTGCGCCAGGACTCGACCGTCCCGCCACCACGCCCGAGGCCCAAGCACTCGCTGAAGGAATCCGTACCTGGATCGAATGCGAGTCACCTTCTAATGATCCTGCTGCAGTCCACCGCATGGCCAAAATTGTGGTCGCTAAAGCCAAGGCTGCCGGTTTAAAAGTTGAGCTGAGCGAAATCGGCCCGACCCAACTCCCTTTGATTCATGCGACTAACCGCGCTGAGGGTGACACCCGCCCCGGCCTGCTGCTTCTTGCCCACATCGATACTGTCCATCCGCACGGCACGCTTCAAACCAACCCCTGCCGTATCGAGGACGACAAGCTTTACGGACCAGGCTGTTTCGATATGAAGGGAGGGACTTTTTTAGCGCTGACCGCTCTAGGCGAGTTTTCCAAACCAGGCTCTACACCCATGCCGGTCGACTTTCTACTTGTCCCCGACGAGGAAGTCGGTAGCCACGCCTCGCGTGAACATATCGAAGCGTTTGCCAAGCGCGCGGTCTACACCCTCGTGCCTGAACCTGCCCGCCCCAATGGTGGACGCTGCGTCACAGGACGCAAAGGGACAGGTATGCTCAAACTCGTCGTCACTGGCAAACCTTCGCATGCTGGCATGGCACACGAAAAAGGCCGTAGTGCCATTCGCGAAATGGCCCATCAAATACTGGCACTCGAGTCCATGACCGACTATAGCCGCGGCATCACGGTGAGCGTAGGTACCATCAGCGGCGGCACAGTCACCAATACCGTCCCATCGCATTGCGAAGTGATGGTGGATTTCCGTATCCCTGACGAAGTGACAGGTCAAGAGGTGTTGGCGCGTATGCAAGCGCTCAAACCTGTTGATCCTGATGTCACACTCACGATCGAAGTCGAGCTCAATCGTCCAGCAATGGTTAAGTCTCCCGCCGCAGACAAATTGCTAGAAACACTCAAACCCTTTGCAAGCGATGCAGGCTTTGTGCTCGAGGAAGCGCCTGTTTCTGGCGGCGGAAGTGATGCAAACTTTACCGCTGCGATTGGTTGTCCGTCTATTGACGGACTCGGTGCCGAAGGCGATGGTGCACACACACTGCGCGAGCATATTTTTGTCTCAACCCTACCGCGAAGACTACAGTTCTGGCGCAACACACTCGCCAATCTCAACGCATAGATGTTGTCTTAACTTTTTTTGTTTAACATCGCCTTGAGCATCTCAAGGCGATTTTTTGGACTCATCGTATCGGGCTGCAATTGAAGAGTCGCTGCCGACAAGCCCATCTCTTCGATAAAACGCGAAGGTTCTCGTACCAGGTCTTCGCGCGCGCGGCGACGCTTTTGACACCAACTCAAATGCAAACTCCGCTGAGCCCTCGTGATCCCCACGTACATTAGCCGTCGCTCCTCCTGAATCCTGGACACCAACGCATCAGCCGCCTTTGCAGGATCAACATCTTCGTCATCACGCCCCATATGTGGCAACAAACCCTCCTCGACGCCCAGCAGGTAGACATGCGGATACTCCAAGCCTTTTGACGCATGAAGCGTTGATAGCTTGACGGCATCTGGCTCATCTTCTTCGCTACGCTCAAGCATCGTCACGAGGGCAACATGCTGTACCAGATCAATCAAACCCAAGCTGTCGGCCTCAGCTTTACGCTTGAGCCAGGCGGTGAGCTCCAACACGTTTTGCCAGCGTGACTGTGCAGGCTTTTCATCCAAAATATCGTATAGATAACGCTCGTATTGAATTGCGCTCAACATATCATCAAGAATGACGCCTGCGGGTTCGGCTGCATGGACGGGCTGACCGGGCTCCACACGACCCGCACGATACTGAATGCGACCAATGAAGGCTCCAAATGTCCTGAGAGGCTCAAGCTGCCTTGCGTTAAGTCGAGGCTCGATTCCTTGCTCAAACAAAGCTTCAAACAACGAGATTTGTCTTTCACCCGCATATTGCCCAAGCGTCTGAAGCGTGGCCTGCCCAATGCCTCGCTTAGGCGTGGTGGCCGCACGAATAAAAGCGGGATCATCATCTTCGTTGGCGATCAGTCGCAAATACGCGAGCACATCTCTGACTTCTGCCTTATCAAAAAAACTTTGACCACCTGAAATCGTATAAGGAATGTGGAGGTTGCGCATGGCTTGCTCGACGATCCGAGACTGATGATTGCCACGATACAGAATCGCAAAATCTTTCCATGTCGCTTGTTTTTCAAAACGAGCAGCGGAGATTTTCATGGCGACGTTTTCAGCTTCGACTTCGTCACTAGGCATCGCAGTCACGCTAATCGTATCTCCCATGCCATGCTCTGACCACAGTTTCTTTTCAAAGAGTTTTGGATTCTTGGCAATGACATGATTGGCGGCAGCAAGAATGCTTTGGCTTGAGCGATAGTTTTGTTCAAGCTTGACGAGCTTGATCTGCGGATAGTCGGTCGTCAGCTTCGCGAGATTTTCAATGGTCGCACCGCGCCAAGCGTAAATCGCCTGATCATCATCGCCCACTGCTGTAAACATGGCGCGCGCGCCTGTTAGCCACTGTACCAACCGGTATTGACAGACGTTGGTATCCTGATACTCGTCGACCAAAAGATAACGCACCTTTTTTTGCCACTTTTCACGCGCCTCAATACTACGCTCAAAAATCTGTGCGGGAATCGCAATCAGATCATCAAAATCGACGGCCTGATAGGCCGCGAGCGTCGCGTTATAGCTTCTGTAGACTCGTGCAGCCTCGATTTCACTCGGTGTCGCAGCAATATTGGCCGCGGCATCCGGGTCCAGCATCGCATTTTTCCAAAGAGAAATCGTCTGCTGCACAGCACGCAAACGGCCTCGATCCGTGGTCGCCAGTAAATCTTGAATGATTGCAAGCGCATCGTCCGAGTCGAAGATCGAAAATCGAGGCTTTAACCCCGCATGATGCGCCTCTTCGCGCAAAATCTTGACCCCAAGCGAATGAAATGTACTGATCGTGAGGCCTTTTGCAATAGCAGGATCGACCAGTCGTTTGACACGGTCCTCCATCTCGCGCGCAGCCTTGTTTGTAAAAGTCAGTGCAAGTACGTTACGCGCAGGATAGCCACAATCGCACAGTAAATAAGCGATTTTTTGCGTAATCACGCGGGTCTTGCCAGAACCCGCTCCCGCAAGGACGAGACATGGCCCATCGAGGTAGAGCACAGCTTCACGCTGGACAGTATTTAGACCGTTAGTAAAGGACGTCGACATGGGGACCAATCAAATTTCGAGCGGATCAACTTCAAGCTGCCATCGTACTCGACGCAGATCAGGATGGTCTTGTAGCCCTACCAACCAGTTTTTCAACAGTAATTGCAATGCGGGACGATGTGTGGCCTCTACAAGCAGCTGCGCACGGCACATATTGTCGACCCGCACAATCCGCAAGGGTACGGGGTCATACAGCGTAATCACCGCTTCAGTTTGTTGCGTTTCCAATAAGGCTTGTGCGACCTCACGCGCCGCTTGCAAAAATCCAAGGGCAACGTTGAGCTCACGCGCCTCGGCACTGAGCAAAGCCTGATGCGAAAACGGTGGCAACATGGCAGCCTCGCGTTCTCCTATCGTATGACGCGCAAAGCCTGAGTAATCATGCTTGAGCAGCGCTTGATACACCGCCTGCTCTGGATAGCCCGTCTGCACGATCACCTCACCATGTCCAGTATGCCGTCCCGCACGACCCGCCACCTGCATTAACTGTGCAAAAAGCCTTTCAGGCGCACGAAAGTCTTGTGAGAACAGCATTGCATCCGCGTTCAACACGCCAACCAAACCAAGATTGGCAAAGTCATGACCCTTGGCGACCATTTGTGTGCCCACCAAAATATCAACCTCGCCTGCGTGCACGCTGGCAAATAAGGCTTGTGCACTGCCCTTTTTGCGCGTGCTATCTGCATCAATGCGGGCGATACGCGCTTCGGGAAATAACAAAGCCAGCTGCTCTTCGATCCTCTGTGTCCCTCGACCAATCGGCTGCATATCCTGATCACCACAATCCGGACATGCAGGAGGAACACGCTGCTGATAGCCACAATGATGACAATGCAGTTGATGACGACCAGGTGTCGTGCGATGCAAGACGGTAAACGTTGTACACCTCGGACACTGGCTTACCCAGCCACACGACGTGCAATGCAAGGCTGGTGCATAGCCTCGGCGATTCAAAAAAATCAGCACCTGCTCGTGATTGGCGAGGCGCGCGCGCATCGCATCAAGGAGTTGCACAGACATGCCATGCTCCATCTTGAGACGACGTGTATCGACCAACCTGACAGAGGGTAAGGTGACCTCGCGTGCTCGCGCGGGCAAATCTAATCTTTTGTAATGACCTTTTTCAACATGCACCCAGCTTTCCAGCGACGGGGTTGCAGAACCCAGCACAATGGGAATTCCCAAATCGTGTCCGCGCCAAACGGCCAAATCCCGAGCCGAATACCGTAAGCCATCTTGTTGCTTGTAGGAGGGGTCGTGCTCCTCGTCCACGACAATCAATCCCACATCATCTAAGGGTGCAAAGATTGAGAGTCTCGTCCCAAGCACGACTTTCGCCTCTCCACGCTGCGCTCGCAACCAGGCTCTTAAGCGTTCACCATCAGAAAGCGCACTGTGCAGGACGGCTACCCCACCAACGCCCGCGACAGGCTCAAGGCGTGCGCGAAGAGACTGCTCAAACTGTGGCGTCAGGTTGATTTCTGGCACCAACATAAGCACACGCTTGCCACGGGCTAAGGTTTGCGCAGCCGCGTGTAAATACACTTCTGTTTTTCCACTGCCCGTAACACCGTACAAGAGAAATGGCTGAAAGTGCTGTGTGGCAGTAATGGTTTCTACCGCGTGCAGCTGTGCAGCATTTAATGTTGGTGCCTCTGTGTGCTCTGTGGGCTTGAATTTTGGTGCGCGCCGCTGGTCAAGGCGCTCAACAGGCCCTCCAGCAGAACGTTTGCCTTGATAGGCACTCAAGCTGCGTAACGCAACAGGTAGCGCTGGCATGACGACTTCACCCAAAGGACGCTGGTAATAGTCTGCCGCAAACTGAGTAAATTTTAGCCAACTTGCCGACATCGGTGCGATGTCTTTGAG
>CAMAYM010000048.1 GCA_945862495.1 Bordetella parapertussis
CCTGACCGCAGCCATAGTGATTCCGGTAAAAACGAGTGTGATAAAGAAAAATTATCTCACGCCCGCGGGCGTGGCGCTGCGTTCTATAATTTGAACATCATGAAAAATACTCAAAACCCCAATCAGAGCCAATTCGATAAGAAAGCCCAAGCGTGGTCCGCCCGCTTTTCGGAGCCCGTATCGGAGCTTGTCAAACGTTATACCGCCTCCGTTGACTTTGATAAGCGCCTCGCACGCTTTGATATTCAGGGCTCCCTCGCACATGCGCAGATGCTTGAAGCAGTTAAAGTGATTTCACCACAAGACCGAAGCGATATTGAGCGCGGAATGACCCAAATTCTCGAAGAAATCGATGCGGGTCGCTTTGAATGGCTATTAGACCTCGAGGATGTTCACCTCAATATTGAGAAGCGCTTGGTCGAGCTTGTTGGCGATGCCGGCAAGCGGCTTCATACAGGCCGCTCACGCAACGATCAAGTCGCCACCGATATCCGCTTATGGTTACGGCATGAAATTGACGGACTGATCGTACTGCTTGAGCAATTGCGACAAGCCCTTGCGACGGTCGCACTTGAGCACGCCAGCACAATCTTGCCGGGCTTTACGCACATGCAAGTCGCGCAACCTGTGACGTTCGGCCACCACTTACTTGCCTATGCTGAAATGTTTGGTCGAGATGCTGCGCGCCTTGCAGACTGTCGTAGGCGCGTCAACATTTTGCCACTGGGTGCTGCGGCGCTAGCCGGTACAAGTTTTCCCATTGATCGCCCCATGGTCGCCAAGTTGCTTTCTTTTGATGACGTTTGTCAAAATTCGCTTGACGCCGTATCTGATCGAGATTTTGCCATTGAGTTTTGTAGCGCATGTGCATTAATCATGACACACATCTCCCGATTCTCTGAGGAGATCGTGATTTGGATGAGCCCGCGTATCGGTTTTATTGATCTTGCCGATCGGTTTTGTACCGGTAGCTCGATCATGCCTCAAAAGAAAAACCCAGACGTACCTGAGCTCGCGCGTGGCAAGACCGGTCGTGTCAATGGTCACTTAGTGGCGCTGCTGACACTCATGAAAGGTCAGCCTCTTGCCTACAACAAAGACAATCAAGAAGACAAAGAAGGTCTATTTGATACCGCCGATACCGTTCGCGATACGCTGACAATTTTTGTCGATCTCGTGGCGGGAATTAAGGTAAAAGCGGATGCAATGCGCGCAGCAGCTTTGCAGGGTTTTGCGACGGCAACCGATCTGGCTGATTATTTGGTGAAACGTGGCGTACCCTTTAGAGATGCGCACGAAGCAGTCGCGCATGCTGTGCGTGAATGCGAGAAAAAAGGCTGTGATTTGGCGGACCTTAGTGTCAGTGATTTACAGAAATTTCATGCATCTGTCGGAGATGATGTACACACCGTACTCACACTCGAAGGCTCAGTCGCTGCACGCAATCACGTTGGTGGCACCGCGCCTGAACGGGTGCGTCAAGCCGCTCTGAAAATCATCGATTCAGCAATCAAAAACAGCGATTGATTCGACATGCCCGGTGTGGGGAAACATATTCACTACACCGGCCGCAGTTAATTTATAAGCGTTTTTTTGTAAGAGTATTTCCGTATCGCGCGCCAAAGTGGCCGGATTACAAGAAACATAAACAATACGTTTAGGCCTAAAGGACGCAGGCAAGTTAATCAGTGCTTGAGCAAGCGCCATAGCGCCTTCACGCGGAGGATCAATCAGCATCCGGTCAAAACGACCAAGCTCAGCAAACCACTCAGCCGTCACTTCGAACAAATTTAAAGTTTGAAACGTAGCGTGTTCAATACCCGCCCGCACAGCGGCAGCCTTGGCACGTGTCGTGAGCGTATCACTTCCCTCAACGCCCATCACCTCGCGACAGCGCGTAGCCAAAGGAAGGGTAAAGTTACCGAGTCCACAAAACATATCTACAATTCGATCATCTGGTTGTGGATCTAGTAATGTCAACGCTCTAGAGACTAATGCACGATTGATCTGATGATTGACTTGAGTAAAGTCAGTCGGTTTGAAGGGCATTTTTAAACCGAACTCAGGCAACGTGTAGTAAAGACTATCCTCTTGGGAGGACTCAAGAAGCACAACGGTCTCAGGGCCGCTTGGCTGCAACCACCATTGCACACCATATTCTTGGGCAAATTGTCTTAACGACAACACGTCAGTTGCCGTTAGCGGCAGAAGATGCCGCAGCACCAGGGCGATCACACCCTCCCCGATGGCCACTTCAATCTGCGGGAAACGATCAGGTGCCGACAAACCCATGATGAGCTTTCGTAACGGCATAAAGAGTGCGGCAATTTGGGGGGGTAAAACATGACAGGTTTTAATGTCAGCAACGAAACTACTCTTGCGCTCATAAAAACCTACTAACACCGTTCCTTTTTTTGCAACCCATTTAACAGACAGTCTGGCACGATAACGATAACCCCAGTAAGGGCCGTGCAATGGAGGCAGCACGCGCTCTGGTCGAGTCTTACCGATGTGAACCAAAGCATCTTCGAGAGCGCGCTGCTTAATAGCGATCTGAGCACTTGGCTCAAGATGTTGCATCACACACCCACCGCACACACCAAAATGTTCGCAGCGCGGCGTGACGCGTGAAGAAGACTCACGCTGAATATGCTGAACCCGACCGACATCATAGGAAGGCTTGCGACGAAAGGTATTGACTGTGACGTGCTCCGACGGCAATGCACCTTCAATAAACACCACTTTGCCATCGCGTCGGGAAACACCACGTGCCTCTAGGTCAAGAGACTCAACCTGCAATACATCATCAAACATTCTTATTGATTCCAGGCGTCTAAGTACTGCTTCCAATGTGGTTCTGTACTTTGCTCAAGCGTGTGGCGAACGAGCGCAATTTCTGCATCATAGGCGGCCGTATCGAGCTCGCCTCGTAACAGTCTAAAACGACAATAGACTAGCCAAGTATTAACGACATCCGTTTCGCAATATGCCCTGACTTCGTGTGCACGACCTTGGGACCAGGATTCCCAAACATGGCTGCCATCCATGCCGAGTTTGCCAGGAAAGCCGCAAAGTTTTGCGAGTTCATCCAGCGGCGCATTGCCACGACCGTTGTACTTGGCCAAAACATCCATCAAGTCAATGTGACGATTGTGATAGCGACTGAGATAGTTGTTATAGCGAAATTCACGATCATCATCGCCCGTATCCCAATATCTCGGCGCGACGACACCGTGAATCATGCTTCGATAATGCAACACAGGCAAATCAAATCCGTTGCCGTTCCAACTAATTAATTTTGGCGTATAACGTTCGATTGTTTTAAAAAATCCTGATAGTAAGACCTGCTCAGGATCATCGGCAGCACCTAGGCATCGCACCCGGAATCCCTGCTCATCACGAAACACGCACCCTACGACCGCTACACGTTGCAAGTGCAATGGAAGGAAATCGCTGCCAGTGAGCTCTTTACGTGCAGCGAATGCTTTTTGTGCAACGTCCTGATCTGAAATCTCAGCCCCCCAGCCGTGAAGACGACGTAAGCCGTCTACATCTGGGATGGTTTCAAGATCAAAAACAAGTGTGGGGGTCATACGCTAATACTATCGCGCAGGTAAATACTGCATGGGATCCACAGGCGTACCGCGGCGACGAACCTCAAAGTGTAGGCGGACCGAAGTCGTATCAGACTGCCCCATTTCAGCAATTTTTGTACCGCGTTTGATTAGCTGACCTTCTTTGACTAACAGCGATTTATTGTGTGCGTAAGCCGTGATAAATCCATCACTATGCTCGACAATCACAAGGTTGCCTAAACCTCTCGGTCCATCACCTGAAAAAATGACCTTGCCATCGGCCGCAACTTCGATAGGGTCACCTGCGGTACCAGCAATGTCAATGCCTTTGGTCGTGGGGGTAAATCCCTGAATAATTTTGCCCTTTGCCGGCCAACCCCAATTGATTAAACCTGCATCCGAGGCGCGCGCACTGCTAGACTCTGTTGTGACGTTCGTTTGCGCAGGCTGCGAAGTTTGTCCTGTCTGACTGTTTGTGCGGGCGACCGGAGGTGGCGTTTGAGCGTCTGAAAGTCGTAATGTCTGACCAACAATTAATAAATTAGGATTGGCGATTTTATTGATGCGTGCAATGGTGCTTTCAGAAACGCCAGTTGCCCGCGAGATTTTATTTAATGTATCTCCGGGCTTGACGACGTAGGTCGCTGCGCTTGGAGCGGCAGTGGATAAATTAGACACGGGCGCAAGCGAACCCGAGGTACACCCTGTCAACACAAGCACCACGGCAAATAAAACTGTGGTAGTTAAAGTTCTAAACTGAGTATTTGATTTCACACTTGCCTCGTTTTGATCTGTGATGTTTGTTTGAGTTAACCCACTCACACCATTTTCCTGCCAATTTATGGTTGCAATCCTGACTTGAGGGGGACAAAACGAACTTCCTCAAGCTCCTGCCTAGACCAGCCTGTTTCGCTGGTACGTTGTAAGCGTATAAGTTTTTGTGCCCCCCCCCCCTCCGGGGCAATCAATATCCCACCCACCTTCAGTTGCAACATAAGTGCCTGTGGGATTTTAAGACCTGCAGCTGCCACGACAATTGCATCAAAGGGGGCTGCGCTGGACAAACCAGCCATACCGTCACCATAGCTCAACCTGATCTTTGTTAAGTGTAGCGAACGCAAAAGATCTTTTGCCATATCGTACAACGAGCGAATACGCTCAATCGAGTAGACTTGAGGAAAAACGTAGGACATTACGGCTGCTTGGTAACCACAACCTGTACCCACCTCAAGTACACGTGTTGGCAACTCAGTTTCGCAGACGGCAGAAATCATTCTTGCAACCACCCATGGCTGGGAAATCGTCTGACCGTGGCCGATGGGCAGTGCCGCATCATCATAAGCGCGGCTCGCAAGCGCCTCATCAACAAATGAATGACGAGGCACAATTTGCATTGCACTTAGTACGCGCTCGTCGGTAATCCCTTGAGTGTGCAAACGTTCAACCATGGCGGCGCGTAAACGCTCAGAATTAAGACCTAAGTTTTCATTTGCGCGAAGCGACGGAATGGTAGCTTCATTGCTATTAGATAAACGCGAAATAGAAATTTTTGTATTGCTGTTCGTCGCCGTAATGCCTTGCAACCCTCGGCCTCCTAAAGACTTGAAGTCTTTGGCCGAGGCGAGCACCTGAGGAGGCTTTAGCCAGTGCATAAAGGCTTAACCCACGAAGCAACTTCTGACAATTGATTGTGTTGCGTTAAGTCAAGACGCAAAGGCGTCACAGAAACATACCCATTGTTGATGGCATCAAAATCTGTTCCTTCAGTTGCGTCATTCGCCGCACCAGCAGGACCAATCCAATATACCGTCTCGCCATAGGGTGTGCTAGATCGCACAACGGGCTGAGAAGGATGCCGTTTGCCCAAGCGCGTCGCCAATACGCCCTTGTTTTGATCAAGCGGACAATCTGGAAAATTGATATTCAGTAAGGACGCGCCAGCAAGAGGCTGTTTGAGCTGCTGTTCAACTATTTTTCTTGCTAATTTTGCTGCAGCGTCAAGATTTGACCAGCCCTTTGCAACGAGTGAAAAAGCGATGGAAGGAATACCGAATAAATAACCTTCAGCCGCGGCTGCCACGGTTCCGGAGTAAAGCGTGTCGTCACCCATGTTTGCGCCGTTGTTAATGCCAGAAACAACCAAATCGGGACGACGATCAAGCAAACCCGTCAGCGCCACATGTACGCAATCTGAGGGTGTACCGTTTACATAGGTAAAGCCGTTTGGCGCCTGACGAACGGCAAGAGGTCGGCTCAGCGTTAAGGAGTTGGATGCGCCACTGTGATTGACCTCGGGCGCAACAACAGTGATATCTGCTAAATCACGCAACACAGACACTAGGGCCTCTAGCCCGGGTGCATTGTAACCGTCGTCGTTGGAGACCAAAATATGCATAAATAAGGACTAAATTAACTTTCAGTTTGAATGGCCACCATTGTACCTGCAGAGCGCTTAATGGTGAGGCTGACAAAACGATAATGAAGCCTTCACGTTAGAATAACTGATAGGCTTAATGGCTAAACAGGTACAGATTGATGGACATTTCGCAAAACGCCCTCTCCGTTCTAGGCATATTACTGATTGCTTATGTTATTGGATCCATCTCTTTTGCCGTTGTTTTCAGCAAAGTGTTTGGTCTACAAGATCCGAGAACTTACGGCTCCGGCAATCCAGGCGCTACGAATGTGCTGCGATCAGGCAATAAACCTGCCGCTGCGTTGACCCTTATCTTTGATGCTGCAAAAGGCTGGTTTGCCGTTTGGTTTGCTGTGCGTCTTGGGCTCACGCCCGTCTTAATTGGCTGCGTGGCAATTGCTGTCTTTATCGGACACCTTTATCCGATTTTCTTAAAGTTTAAAGGTGGTAAAGGCGTGGCAACGGCCTTTGGGATCATGCTTGCTGTGCAGCCGCTTTTAGCCTTAGCAGCTATGGCGACCTGGATCATCATTGCAGTATTTTTTAGGTTTTCATCGCTTGCCGCTTTAACTTGCGCTGTTTTTGCTCCGTTTTATTATTTCTTTGGAGGCATGCTGATTTGGCAGGCCCACTTACCCATAGGCATCGCACTGATTGTGATCGCATTCTTTTTATTGATTAGACACAAAGCAAATATTCATCGGCTTATCCAAGGGACTGAACCAAGGATAGGTCAAAGCAAAAAATCTTGAAGCCTGCGCGTCCCCTCAAGATCCGTTCGTAGCAAGGTCCCAACGCGGACGGACATCAAAACCGTGTCGTTTGTCCGCTAAATCCACTAAGCCTTTTGAAATACGTTGCGCCGCCGCAAAGGCAATCATCGCACCGTTATCCGTGCATAGTTCTAACGGTGGAAAAAAAGCCTCGGCCTTTCGTTTTTTCAAAGCAAGCGCCAATTTGCTACGTAACTGTCGATTGGCTCCGACGCCACCTGCCACCACCAGGCGCTTGAGACCTGTTTGATCGATAGCTAAAATTGACTTAGCAACCAGCACATCAACAATCGCTGCTTGCGTCGCCGCGGCGAGATCTGCGGCCAAGGTTTTACTAACGATGGCCTGGGTCTGCGCAGTTTTCAAACGCGTCAACACTGCCGTTTTGAGTCCACTAAAACTAAAGTCTAAATTTCCGCTGTGAAGCATAGGGCGAGGCAGTGCAATTGTCTCAGCATTGCCCTGGTCGGCTAAGTGCGCAAGAGCGGGACCTCCAGGATACCCTAGCCCTAGAAGTTTTGCCGTTTTATCAAACGCTTCACCCGCTGCATCATCCAGAGTTTCACCCAACAAGGTGTAACACCCCACATCATCGACACGCATCAGTTGCGTATGACCACCCGACACCAGTAACGCAACAAAGGGAAATTCGGGGCAAGGATCAGCAAGACGCGGTGAGAGTAAATGCCCCTCAAGATGATGAATCGCAATGGCAGGCAAATTGAGTGACCACGCCAGGGACTGCGCGACACTGGCCCCCACTAATAATGCACCCGCTAAGCCTGGTCCAGCGGTATACGCCACAGCGCCGACGTCCTGGAGTGTGAGGCCCGTGTCGGCTAATACGGCACGTGTGAGGGGGATGATGCGACGCACATGATCACGCGAGGCAAGTTCCGGTACGACTCCACCATATGCCGCATGCATCGCCACTTGCGTGTGCAGCGCATGGGCAAGCAAGCCTTTATCAGTGCACACGAGTGCGACGCCAGTCTCATCGCATGAACTTTCAAAACCAAGCACAATCATACGGGCATCAGTCCTCAATACCTTTTGAGGCAAGATATTCTTCGTAAGGCCCGCGATAATCAGTCACCTGACCCGTTGGCTGAATTTCCCAGATGCGCGTCGCGAGTGCAGAAACAAACTCTCGGTCATGAGACACAAAAAATAATGTACCTGGGAACTTGTCCAAAGCAAGCTGGAGCGACTCGATTGACTCCATATCGAGGTGATTGGTCGGCTCGTCAAGCAACATCACGTTGTGTTTTTTGAGCATTAAGCGACCAAAGGTCATACGATTTTTTTCACCACCCGACAATACAGGGGGTGCTTTAGGTAAATCGTCTGCAGAGAACAATAAACGACCCAAAATAGATCGAATAGATTGATCGTCATCAGAGGGTTGGCGATAATGCGTCATCCACTCGAAGAGGTTACTGTCTTTATCCGTAAAAAGCTCAGAGACATCTTGCGCCATATACCCCAAGTCGGCATTTTCTGACCACTTTACGGTCCCACGATCTGGTGCTAAGTCAAGCGCCAACATACGTAATAGCGTGGTTTTACCCGCACCGTTTGCGCCAATAATGGCAATTTTTTCACCTGCTTCTACCATTGAAGAAAACGGACGAATGACGGGCGCATCAAAACTCTTTTCAACAGACTCAAGCGTGACCGCCTGGCGATGAAGCATTTTAAGTTGCTCAAACCGAATGAAGGGGTTTTGACGGGATGAGGGCTTAACCTCGATCTGCGCCGACTTGAGGCGATCGATTTGCTTAAGTCGTGAAGTTGCCTGACGTGCCTTGGATTTGTTCGCAGAGAAGCGACGGACAAAATCCTGCAATTCACTGACGCGTTCTTTCGCTTTAGCGTTGGCATTGGATACGCGCTCACGCGCTTGCGTGGAGGCCAACATGTAATCATCGTAATTACCCGGATAGACACGTAATTCACCGAAATCCAAGTCTGCCATGTGCGTGCAAACTTGATTTAAAAAGTGACGATCGTGACTAATAATAATCATCGTACTTTGGTAGCCGTTGAGCACATTTTCTAACCAACGAATTGTATTGATATCCAAGTTGTTGGTTGGCTCATCCAGTAACAATACATCGGGATTTGAAAAAAGCGCCTGGGCCAAGAGCACCCGTAGCTTCCATCCCGGTGCAATTTCTCGCATCGGTTGTTGGTGCTGTTCGACTGGAAACTCAAGTCCAAGCAGGAGTTCACCTGCACGTGCCTCAGCGGTGTAACCATCGTACTCAGCAAATTTTGCCTCGAGGTCTGCGGCGCGCATGTAGTCTTCGTCTGTAGCATCCGCATTGGCATAAATTGCATCACGTTGCGACATGGCTTCCCACATTTCAGTGTGCCCCATAAGGACAACATCCAATACGCGGAAGTCCTCAAAAGCAAACTGATCTTGGCGCAACTTGCCTAAACGTAAGCCTGGCTCAAGGTGCACATTGCCTGCAGTAGATTCCAGATCACGACCAATAATTTTCATCAGCGTGGACTTGCCAGAGCCGTTGGCGCCAATCAGACCATAGCGGTTGCCCTCCCCAAACTTGACGTTGACGTTTTCAAAGAGGGGCTTAGGTCCGAATTGTATGGCTAGGTTTGAAGCTGTTATCACGTTAGGCTACTTTAGTAAATGATGGAGTTACATCTTGATAGATATGTTTTCAGTGTAACAACACGGGCAAAACCACCCTTTTTAATTTCTTCGTACCTATCATGCGCAGGGTCAGCTACCAAGCTGAACGCATTGAAACAATACGAGGAGAAAATGTTGGAACAACTCACTATTTTATTTCATACCCTTGGCGGAATCGTTTGGGGCCCTATTCTTTTGGTTTTACTCGTAGGAACAGGGGTATATCTGACCATCAGGCTTGGCGCGCTACAAATCCGCCTCTTGCCGGCTGCGCTGGCAATGGCCTTCTCAAGGGGTAAAAATCCGAACTTACCAGGGGACATCTCCCAGTTTCAATCACTGATGACGGCATTGGCCGCCACAATTGGAACAGGAAATATCGCGGGTGTCGCGACTGCCGTCGTACTTGGCGGTCCAGGTGCGCTGTTTTGGATGTGGGTGAGTGCCTTTTTCGGTATGGCCACCAAATACGCTGAGGGACTACTCGCAGTAAAGTACAGAGTTCAAGAGTCAGACGGTTCAATGTCGGGGGGGCCGATGTATTACATCTCCCTCGGTTTAAAAATGAAGTGGCTCGGCATGATGTTTGCCGTATTTGGTATGGTGGCGGCCTTGGGGACAGGCGCGTCCGTACAGTCAAACTCCTTGGCGCAGTCAATGCTATCGACATTTGGCGTGTCTGGATGGTTGACGGGTATTGTATTGACCTCTATTACAGCCCTCGTCATTTTGGGTGGGATCAAAAGTATCGGTCGCGTCACCGCCGTCATTGTGCCTTTTATGTCAGCGGTCTATCTGTTGGGTGGACTAGCCGTGATTTTGACAAACATTGAAGGTCTCTGGCCAGCGTTGTGCCTGATCATGACGGATGCTTTTACAGGTGCTGCTGTCGCGGGCGGTGCGCTCGGGACGATGATTCGCTATGGCGTCGCTCGCGGAGTATTTTCTAACGAAGCGGGACTCGGTACAGCCCCTATCGCTGCCGCTGCGGCAAAAACAGATCAACCGGTCAAACAAGCACTCGTCTCAATGACCGGTACATTTATCGATACGATTATTGTGTGCTCCATTACAGGCATCGTTTTAGTGATGGGTGGACAATTTACCTCTGGTGTCACAGGTGCTGCGCTGACCGCACAAACGTTTGACGCCATGCTGCCAGGGCCCGGAGGATGGATCGTCACGATTGGATTGATATTCTTTGCCTACTCCACAATATTAGGCTGGAGCTATTACGGCGAGAAATGCGCGCAATACGCCTTAGGTAAACGTATTATCTTGCCCTATCGTTGCCTCTACACAGGCTTTGTCATGATCGGGACGGTCGTGTCACTTGATCTCGTCTGGGCAGTGTCAGATGTAGTCAACGGTCTAATGGCTTTTCCTAACCTGGTTGGTATTCTGCTCTTGTCTGGCGTCGTGATCAAAGAAACACAGGCCTATCTGGCGGATGAGAAAAATAGATCTGAGAAATAAATCTATAAAGATTTAAATTTCGTCTGGATGTTCATCTAGCACTAAGTGGGCGATACCATCTTCGGTGGCAACGCCCACTTTTGCTCCAATGGGTAAGGTCACTTTCATCGGAGTGTGCCCATAAGGAAGACCCGGAATAATGGGAATCTTAACTGTTTGCTTAATAAAATCGATGGCAGCATTCAGATCGTACCCACGATCATGTGCAGCGAGTTTGTACTCTGTAAAACCACCCAGCATCAATGCCTTTTGCTTGCCTAAAATGCCCGCTTGGGCAAGTTGATTGAGCATACGCTCGATGCGATACGGATGCTCTCCTACATCTTCGACAAATAAAATGCCACCTTTGATTTTTGGCATATAAGGTGTCCCGATCAAGGCGGTGATCATTGCCAGGTTGCCACCCCACAGCACGCCACGACAATCAACCGAATCCGCTTTGGGTGACTCGAAACTCAGGATCTCGAGCTCGCCACGCATGACCTCACCAAAAATCTCAGTGGTCAGAATTTCTGTTTTAACTGCACCAAAGTCGTAACACGCTGTCGGCCCTGCATAACTTACCAACCCTGTTTTGGCTAAATACGCCAAATTAAAGGCTGTAAAGTCGCTTTGACCAACAAATCTTTTGCCAGAGTTTCCTAAAGCGTTCCAATCCAAGTGAGGTAGCAGTCGAGTTAGACCATAGCCACCCCGTGAAGCCATAACAATTGTAAGCTTCTGCTTGATCGCACGTGTAAAAGCAGCGAGTCTTTGCGTATCAGTTCCCGCAAAACGCTGTGAACACGCTAGCACGTTGCGATCCAGTGCCACTTTAAATCCCATCTTTTCAAGACGTTGAACGCCTCTCTTGAGCACTTTTGCCTCTGCAATTGCACTTGAGGGACTCATAATGTAAATACCATTATGGCCTACATTGGAGGCTGGCTTAACAGGGGATTGATTAATAGCAGGACTACGACTCATTGTTGCTTTCCTTGTTGCGGCGAAGTCGAAAGAAAGTCCGAAGCGTCTCGCCGCATATTTGCTCAAGCACACCTCCCGTCACTTCTGTGTGATGGTTCAGGCGCGACTCTTGAGGTAAATTAATCACACTGCCACAGGCGCCTGTTTTAGGGTCTGCGGCTCCAAATACTACGCGCGCCAAACGGGCGTGCATGATGGCTCCCATGCACATGGCACAGGGTTCAAGCGTCACATACAGCGTGGCGCCAGGGATTCTGTAATTGCTTAAATGTTTGGCGGCAGCACGGAGGGCCACAACTTCGGCGTGACCAGTGGGGTCATGATCCTGAATGGTTCGGTTAAAGCCAGTCCCGATGATTGTTCCAGCGTGATCAACTATCACGGCGCCCACAGGGACCTCACCCAACTTTTGTGCATGAAGTGCTTGCTCTAATGCAAGCTGCATACGCGATTCATCCACGATAAACACGAGATTTCAATGCAATCCTGCCAGCCAAGCTTGTCAGCGCTTCTTCAAGCCATTGGTAGAGCTCTGCATCATCATCATAGCGAGCCTGATTCAAATTGGAGACACGACCATCCTCGATAAATCCCCAAGCACGACTGCGTTTATCGCGATGTTTTGGATCCCAGACGCCGAACGCAAAACCACCTGAACTTCGGATCAAGGAAAAACAAGGAATATCGGTGTAGCCATCACCGACAAACACCATTTGATCAAAGGGTACCCGCAACCGGTCTTCGGGAATCTTACGATTGACCTCAAATGGCTTACCCAGGTAAGCAGGTCCAACAATCCCTTTTTGGATATGAAACAGATAGCGTGTTTTATCCGTGAAACTCACGACTCGACGTGGAAAGGAAATCCCACCCTCTTGGTCATAAATAAACTCTGAGGCCCAGATCGCCGTAAATTCGTGAGCGATACGCGTGTGACGCACAACGTCACCGATTCCACTAGAAATCAAATAAAACTCGAGTTGAACCTGAGGGTGCACTTGTCTGACTTGCTCACGTAGTCGTCGAAACAGTGATTCCACACCAGTGTGTAAAGGCAAGGCTTGGCCCCAGGCCTTCAGACGTTCTTGCGTAATATTGCCGTGATTTCCTTCTTGGGATAAGGCAATCATTTCATGCAAATAGGCGGGCACAGGATCCCAATCTTTTGCAAGAAGTGGATCGACACGCCCAGACCAAAACTGTTGGGTATCCACACCGATACTCTCAAGAAAGCCGGAGGTGCTATCTGGAGCAAGCGTGTCGTCAAAGTCGAAAATAAGCGCGATTACATCTGACATCGTTGTCTTTCCAGCGGTTCGATACAGTGCAATTGTAGCGATCTTGCTCCTTTCTAGCTGCCTAAAGCAAGATCAGAGGTGTTTGGACAGACCCAGCGCACAACATCACGCGACGCATCAATACACCCACCCTCCTGATAAACCCCCCTGATATCCCGATAACGCATCATTCTTTCCACGATGCGGTTTGTTTCGGCTGATGATTTTTTAGTTTCGTTGACCTTTTCCCGAACAATATCCTCGTTCATTTTGAGCTCACCCGCTGCGTCGTAAAAGACACCATCACGCCAGTGGTAAATCTCAAGACATTTATCCGTCAATTTGAAGGGCTTGGCACGCTCCCATAAATTGCAAAACTCATCACTGCCGTGATATACAACCCACGATCCCTCAAAACCCTCTACATCTGCAGAGTGGCTATCAGGATTGCGAAACCACAGACGACAACCAGGGGTATAAAACTGCATAGGCAGCGGATGATCTAACGTCCCGACTTCATAAATGAACGCATCGTTAAAGTCATCTGCCAGTAGCGCCCGAGTCTGCCACTGTTTCTGAAGGGTTGTATAAAGCGCAGGATTATTCAACTTGAGCTCTTGCGCAATCGAAAGCAGCATAATGTACTCGGCTGCTCGTCCACATGAAAACGTATAGAGCTGCTGTCCTGACACCTCAGGTTGAGTTGTTTTAATCAAGGCCTCAACCATATCAACGCCCGGTTTTAATAAAAATCCTTTGCCTTCGACGTACGTCCAGCACTCTTTTGGACGCTCATATCCGTCAGGGTTAAAGGCCAGCTCAGTTCGCCGAGCCGCATCTACTGCAAAGTGACGGACACGCACTGCGGCCTTAAGCTCAGCAACCGAGGGAAAACAATACGCGATAGGGGAACGTGCCAGACAAAGTAAAATTTCTAGGTCTAAGTGCTCAGGTTGATGGAGAGTATCTAATCCGAGTTTTTCACATAGGTTCAGCGTGTTGTAGTCAGGAGTTAGTGCATGCAATTCTGGCGAAGCCGTCACGTGAACAACCGTCTGTCCTTGGTACGAAACGAGTGCAATATTGAGGTAAGCTTGTGCTCCAAGAGCTTGCCTCCAGCTGGTGATTTCAGAAGCCGCGAGTTTTGCGAGCTGTTCTTGTTCGAACAACACACAGATACCCTCAAGTGCCTCTATCTTATGTTTTGAATAATCAGCCATTGAGATAAAGAGTTCCTAAGTTAAACCTTTATTCGACATAAACATGCCTGAATAAGCACTTTATGTCATAGACCTACTCTATGTCGACCCCCGAAATTCGTCCAGAACAATCCATTGAGCTACTAAAAGCGCTGCACATCCTGACGCGTGACGGAAAGCTCAATCAAGACAGCAGGCGCAAACTTAAACAGGTTTACCACTTATTTCAATTTATTGAGCCCCTACTTAAACAAGTTCAACTCAAGCGAAATGATTTTTGTGTTGTGGATCACGGTGCGGGTAAATCCTACCTAGGATTTATACTTGTTGATCTGTATTTGCGACATCACGCGCCTCTCGCAACTATGATTGGGATCGAAACACGCTCAGAACTTGTCGAACAAACCAAAAAACTAGCTCAAGATCTCGGTTTTGAGCAGATGCGCTTTTTAAATGAATCGGTCGCACAATCCATCGTGTCTCCGTCTTTGCCTGCAGAAGTCGATCTTGTGACCGCACTGCACGCATGTAATACCGCTACCGACGATGCCATACGATTTGGCCTTGCTAAACGGGCAGAGTTTATGGTGCTAGTTCCTTGCTGTCAGGCCGAAGTGGCAGGTGTCTTGCGTAAACATAAAGCACAGCAGCTTAAAGACCCGCTAGCTGAAATATGGCGTCACCCGCTACATACACGTGAATTTGGTAGCCAAGTTACCAACACATTGCGTTGCTTACAACTCGAAGCGCATGGGTATCAGGTGACCGTGACGGAACTCGTTGGCTGGGAGCACTCAATGAAAAATGAGCTGTTAATTGCGCAACGTAAAGGGCCGCCAAAGCCCTACACCATCGCACGTCTTGAGGCATTGCTCGCGCGTTTAGGCCTTGAAGAACTCAAACAACGTTTTTTTGTTCCTGATCAATTGAGTCAATCCGGTGAGCAATCATGACAACCAAGCCCATTCGTTTGTTGATTGCCGGTTGCGGCGACCTCGGTATTCGCGTGGCAAATAAAGTACTACTCGAGCACGGTAACTGTGTTTGGGGACTGCGGCGTTCTCTTGATGAGCATTGCGAACGTGCGCCTGGCTTTGAGTGGCTCGTGGCTGATATGACCAAGCCAGAGACACTAACCTTGTTACCGGCCGGTATGACGCACGTACTATTTTGCGCCGCACCAAATAATCGAACTGAGTCGGCGTATCGGGATGTTTATTTTAATGGCCTTAAAAATGTTGTTGAGCGCGCACTGAATCCTGCTTTAAAACGTATTTTGTTTGTATCTTCGAGTGCTGTTTACGGAGCGCATGGTGATGAATGGGTCGACGAAGAAACGCCCGTGAATCCACAAAACTTTAACGGTAGGATCCTTCTGGAAAGTGAACAATGGCTAAGTCGTTTTTGCCATGAGCACGCTATCAAAAATATCAGCTTGAGGTTGTCTGGGATCTATGGTCCAGGGCGAGTGCAATTGTTAGAAAAACTCAAACTTGGCTTGTTGGGTGCGCCCTCCTCACCCATTCATTGGGCCAATCGCATTCACGTGGAAGACGCAGCAAACGCCATCTTGCATCTCATGCATTTGCCAGACCCTATGAGTACTTACCTCGTGACAGATAGTACGCCGCTTCCGCTACATATTCTTTATGAAAGCTTAGCGCGACTCGTCAATGGACCGACCCCGTCTGAAGCGGCAGCCCCTAGTTTTGTCGGTAGTAAACGACTGAGTAACGCTAGGCTTCGCGCATCGGGCTTTGATTTCTTGTGGCCAGATAGCGTTGCTGGCTACGCCTCACTCGTTCAGGCAGGATAATGAATCTCTAGGATATCGAGTTCTTCGATACCACCGGGTGTCCTGAGCGTCACGGTGTCACCAAGCTTTGCTTTGGTCAGCGCACGGGCCACAGGAGAAATCCAACTGATCCGACCCTGCAAAGGTTCTGCCTCATCCACACCCACAATCGTGACACGATGCTCTTGGCCATCTTGATTGGCGTACAAGACGGTGGCACCAAAAAAAACTTGCTCACGATTAGTCTGAAGTGCAGGATCAACAACTTCAGCGAGCTCTAGACGTTTGGTCAAAAACCGCATACGTCGATCAATTTCGCGTAAACGTTTTTTTCCGTACAAGTAGTCGCCATTCTCTGAGCGATCACCGTTAGAGGCCGCCCATGAAACGATCTGCACCATGGCAGGGCGTTCTTCGTTCATCAGATGCGCAAGCTCATCTCGCAGGCCAGCATATCCACCAGGTGTCAGATAGTTTTTTGTACCAGCAGGCAAGGCCTGAGCCTCTGGCAGATCCTCATCCTCAACACCATCTTGCTCTTTGACGAAAGCTTTATTCATTGTTGATTAAACCAAATCCTGCCATACAGGCTTGAGATCAACGGGGAGTGGTGGCAGACTACCAAGCTCAATACGGCTTTCCTCCGGGCTGTGGAAATCAGATCCACATGAGGCCTGAAAGCCATAATGTCTGGCCACTTGGGCATACTCTTTAAATTGAGGCACACTATGACTTCCCGTGACGACTTCGATCGCGCAACCACCGAGGTCCTTAAACGTATCGAAGAGCGCTCCAAACTGTAATGGCGTGTATTTGTAACGGCCTGGGTGGGCAATGACAGCTACGCCACCTGCCCCACGTATCCAGTTGATAGCAGACTCAAGTGTCGCCCATTGCATAGGTTCATGCGCCGGCCCATCATCCTTAAGTAAACGGTCAAAGACGGCCTGAACAGTTGGAAAAAAACCCGATTGAACTAAAAAACGCGCAAAATGAGTACGGCTGATGAGCTCGGGATTGCCTGCAAAAGTCAAGGCGCCTTCAAAGGCTCCGGGCATCCCCAGCTTTGCGAGACGGTCCCCAATGCGTTTGGCGCGTTGCGCACGCCCTGCTCGTGTCTGACGCAAACCTTCAACAAGGGTGGCATCTAGTGGATTGAAACCCAGACCAACAATGTGAACAGTCTGCTTTGCCCAAGTGACCGAAATTTCAACGCCAGTCAGGTAATTGAGACCAATTTCACGGGCGGTTTCGGAGGCAATCGCTTGTCCAGAGAGTTCGTCATGATCCGTCAAAGACCAAAGCGTCACACCCGAATCTTTGGCACGTCTCGCCAAGTCGTCCGGAGCAAATACGCCATCAGAAACAGTTGAATGACAGTGCAAATCAGCACAAAAAGTATCCGCAAAAGTATTCATCGCATCAATGCCTTAAAGCTTGGGAGTCTTGCGCTGTCTGACTCAATAAAAAATCTGTCACCACGTTAATTTGAGCTGTCGCCATCAAAGTGGGCGCGTGTCCAACACCAGCGATTTCAGTCAAACGCGCTTGAGGCTGAAATTGCAGCATTTTCTGACAGGTTTGTTCTGACAGTAAATCAGATTGCTGTCCTCGAATAATTTGTATGGGGACGGAAAGGGAAGCAAATGCCCCCCAAAGAAATGCTTCACCCTGAGCAGCGAGTTCAGGTGTGAGCTGCTTGAAAGGAACGGCTAACGTGAGGTCATAATGTTTTACCCATTGACCCGCTTGCTCAACGTAAACATATTGTGTCAAGTCGGCCCATTGCTCAGGCGTGTGCGGACCAAAACTTTCACACGTCATGCGCACATATTGAACGGCTTGCTCAAAACTTGGAAAACTGACATTTTCACCCACATACAGGCCAATGCGTGCCAAAGACTCGGGCTCAAGGTGCGGACCTACATCATTTAATACTATTGAATCAAGACGCAGTTGCGTTAAAGGTATGGTGGTGTGACTCTGTGCAGGTGTCAAAGTCGCAATCGAATGACGTGCTTGTGCCAAAGCACCCGCATAGACTAAGCCGATCAGTCCCCCCATTGACGTCCCGACCCAATGCAAGCGCTTAGGCTGTAGTCGCGCGATCAAAGTGACCATATCCGAGACATATTGAGGCAACCCATAGAGTGCGGGATTGGACAACCAGTCCGACAGACCGCGGCCGGCTACATCAGGACAAATCACACGATATCGGGTAGACAAGACTTTCGCCAAGGCATCAAAATCTCGGCCCGTCCGTGTTAAACCGTGAACGCAGAGAAGAACTTCATGATTGTCTGGATCTCCCCATTCGTAGTACGCCATGCGATGCAGCCCCGCGGGACTGGAACAGGTCACGGCTTGCAAACGTGGCAACAACATGGTGAGTTCCCCCGAGTCTTGTTCGGCGAGTGCTCGAACGTCTTTCTTATTGTAGTACTGACCCGGGAGAAATCGCCGCAATGCAACAAAAGCTTATTTTTTAAGCATTCCTGCGTTACGAGCGTCTTCCATCACCAAGGGTTCCTTTTCCTTCATGAAAGCAGGAATCTTTTCAAGTGGAATGTCGACCAGAACAAAACCGCCCTCTTCCAAACGTTTCTTTGTAGCGGGATCTGCATTGAGCTTTGCCATGTAATCAGACATTTTCTTTTGGGTAGCGATCGGTGTGCTCTTTGGCATTGCAATACCTCTATACGCGCCATCGACCCAATTGAGCCCAAGCTCTTTAAAGGTTGGTACATCAGGAAGAGCAGGATGACGCTTTTCAGTAGCGACAGCGAGGGTTCGCACACGATTTTTCTGTTGGATCGCTAGGGGTAAATAGCCCATTGCACCGTCAACATGCATTCCAATCAGCGAAGCAATTAAGTCCCCAGTACCTTTGAATGGAACATAGTTAACTTTGACATCCGCTAACTTGTTGAGACGCTCAGTTGCCATATGATTAGCCGAGTACTGCGCAGATCCTGCAAGCGACATCTTGCCAGGATTTTTCTTGGCAGCAGCAATGAACTCTTGGTAAGTCTTATAAGGACTGTCGGCCGACACCATCAGTGCATCAGGCGTAAAGTGGTAGTAATAAACAGAGTTGATATCATTGGTTTTGTACTGAGTGCCATCTTGTAGCGGTTGCAA
>CAMAYM010000049.1 GCA_945862495.1 Bordetella parapertussis
TGCTATCAGGTGCCTGCTCTTGTTCGGCCTGGCACCGGTATTGTGATTTCCCCTCTGATCGCGCTGATGCAAGATCAGGTAGATGCGCTCACCGAGCTTGGCGTGCGTGCGGCATTTCTAAACTCCACGCAGGACTGGCAAGACACCAAAGACGTTGAGCAAGCATTCTTAAACGGCGAGCTCGACCTGCTGTACGTGGCGCCCGAGCGCTTGTTGACCGACCGGTGTACCCAGCTGTTAGAGCGGGGAAAGATCGCGTTGTTCGCCATTGATGAGGCCCATTGCGTCTCCCAGTGGGGGCATGATTTCCGCCCTGAATACCTAGGGCTTTCCGTGTTGCACGAACGTTGGCCTAACGTGCCCCGTATCGCACTGACCGCGACTGCCACCGATGTCACGCGTCGCGAAATCGCCAGCCGTCTCTCGCTCGATGACGCACAACATTTTGTTGCAAGCTTTGATCGTCCCAACATTCGTTACAACATTGTTGAAAAGCAAGACGTTCGCAAGCAGCTTTTGCAACTACTTAGGCAAGAGCACAAAGGTGATGCCGGGATTATTTATTGCCTGTCTCGTAACAAGGTCGATGACACGGCCGAATTCTTGTGCGCACAAGGGATCGAAGCCTTGCCTTATCACGCCGGCTTGGGTGCGCAGGTACGGGCCCACAATCAGTCGAGATTTCTTCGCGAAGACGGCATTGTGATGGTGGCGACCATTGCGTTTGGCATGGGTATCGACAAACCCGATGTGCGTTTTGTCGCACACATCGATATGCCAAAGTCCATTGAGGGCTATTACCAAGAAACAGGGCGTGCAGGACGAGATGGCTTGCCCGCCACAGCGTGGTTAGCCTACGGTTTACAAGATGTCGTGCAACAACGTCGCATGATTGACGAGTCTGCAGGCGATGATGCGTTCAGGCGTCGCCTCGGCGCACAACTTGATGCCATGCTGGCGATGTGCGAGGCGATTGCTTGCCGACGTCAGCGCTTGTTACAGTATTTTGGCCAACGCATCGTGCCCTGCGGCAACTGCGACAATTGCTTGCAGCCTCCTGTAGCCTGGGATGGGACCGTCGCGGCGCAAAAAATGCTGTCCGCGATTTATCGTCTGATGAAAGAGCGCGGCCAACGTTACGGTGCCGGGCATTTGATCGATATCCTGCGAGGCAAAGCGACCCCGCGCGTCTTAGAAAACGAACATGAAAAACTGACGGTTTTTGGTGTAGGTCTGGAGCTGACAGAGCAGGCTTGGCGTAGCGTATTGCGGCAACTGCTTGCACATGGTCTGTTAGTGGTCGATCAGGAGGGCTACGGCACCCTCGCCTTAACCGAAGAAAGTCGCACTGTTTTAAAGGGTGAACGTACGTTGATGCTGCGACGAGAAGCCGAGCGTTCAGCCAAAGCGACCACGCCAAAGTCGAAAGCGGCGCTGCCCGATTTGCCCTCGGGGGCACAGCGGATCTTCGAGGCCTTGCGTCAATGGCGTTCTGAAATCGCTCGCAGTCATGGTGTGCCCGCCTATGTTATTTTTCATGACGCGACTTTGCGTGAAATCGCAATGGCGAGACCCGACAGTCTTGAGGACTTGGGACATCTTAATGGCGTGGGTGTCAAAAAGCTCGAGTCTTATGGAGAATCGATCCTGGCATGCATTGCCGAGTGTGCCGAGCGCTAGACCCAGCGCTGACAACAGTGCAGGCTAGATCTAAGTAAATAACGGACCGTCTGAGCCCTGCACCTTTGGGGGCGTAAAGCCGAGATGTTTCCAGGTGGTCTGTGTCGCCATCCGCCCGCGCGGCGTGCGCTGCAGGTAACCGTGTTGGATCAAATACGGCTCGATCACATCTTCGATGGTGTCACGTTCTTCGCCAATCGCAGCGGCCAAGCTGTCGATACCTACCGGTCCACCATCAAATTTGTGCACAATGGCCTCGAGTAATTTGCGATCCATCAGGTCCAGACCTTGTGGGTCGACCTCCAGCATCGCCAACGCAGCATTCGCGACCGTTGCATCAATCGTTCCTTTTGCTTTGACTTGCGCATAGTCCCGTACACGGCGCAATAATCTATTGGCAATACGAGGTGTGCCCCGCGAACGCCGTGCGACTTCTGCCGCACCATCCGGGGTAATCGGGACTTGCAATAGACCCGCACTGCGCGTGGCAATCCGGGTGAGCTCTTCGGGTGTGTAAAACTCTAGACGCGACACGATGCCAAAGCGATCTCGCAATGGGTTGGTCAGCATGCCGGCACGTGTTGTTGCGCCCACAAGTGTAAAGGGCTGTAAATCTAGCTTGACGCTACGCGCGGCAGGACCCTCGCCAATTAGGATGTCAATCTGAAAGTCTTCAAGCGCGGGATACAAAATCTCTTCGACCACAGGCGATAAGCGATGAATCTCATCGATGAACAACACATCGTTACGTTCGAGATTGGTGAGTAAGGCCGCGAGGTCACCGGGGCGCTCAAGCACTGGACCGGAAGTCTGACGCATATTGACCCCCATCTCATGCGCAATGATGTGGGCAAGCGTTGTTTTGCCCAATCCGGGTGGTCCAAACAACAACACATGGTCAAGCGATTCCTGGCGATGACGCGCCGCAGCGATGAAGATCTCTAACTGTTCGCGCACGCGCTGTTGGCCGACATACTCTTGGAGGGCACGGGGGCGCAACGCCCGCTCAATGGTCTCCTCATTTGGCGTCGTGGCCTGAGGCGTCACAAGACGCGAGGCCTCGGTGCGGGAACTAAGGGAATCTGACTGAATCGCCATGAGTGTAAAAATTAATCCAATAGAGGTGCAAATTGCACAATGATGCCCAGACAATCGTACACTATCCTGCATCCAAGATCTGATAAAGAGAGGAAAGCAATGTCTATTGTGTTGCCAACATATGAAGATGTGATCCGGGCGTCTGAGACCTTAAAAGGGGTCGCCCATCGAACGCCTGTGATGACTTCGGCAACAGCCGACCGGATGACAGGCGCGCAGGTGTTCTTTAAGTGCGACAACTTTCAGCGCACGGGTGCCTTTAAGTTTCGCGGTGCTTACAATTCAATCGCTAACCTATCGCCCGAACAACGTCGTGCAGGTGTGCTGACGTTTTCCTCTGGCAACCATGCACAGGCAATCGCTTTAGCGGGCAAGTTGCTTGGCGTGGCCACCACGATCATCATGCCGCATGACGCACCTGCCGCTAAAAAAGCCGCAACCCAAGGGTATGGCGCGACGGTAGTCAGTTATGACCGCTACAAAGAAAGTCGCGATGATATTGCGCGCGAAATGCAGAAAAAGACGGGTATGGCACTGATTCCTCCGTACGACCACTTCCACGTGATGGCGGGGCAGGGGACTGCCGCGAAAGAGCTCTTCGAAGATGTCGGCGAGCTCGATTACTTGCTGGTGTGTCTGGGCGGAGGTGGTCTGCTCTCCGGAAGCGCCTTGTCTGCCGGTGCGCTGAGCCCAGCATGCAAGGTCTATGGCGTTGAGCCTGAGGCCGGCAACGACGGTCAGCAGTCATTTCGCAAAGGCGAGGTCGTACACATTGACCCACCCCGCTCCATCGCAGATGGGGCACTCACCCTCTATTTGGGACAGTTAACGTTTGGCGTGATTAAGCAGCGCGTGACCGATATTTTGACCGTAACAGATCCACAATTGCTCGACACCATGCGTTTCTTTGCTGAGCGCATGAAAATGGTGGTTGAGCCGACCGGCTGTCTGGGCGCGGCTGCCCTATTGCACGGCGTCCTGCCGGTCGAAAAGGGTGCGCGCGTAGGCGTGATCATTAGTGGCGGTAATGTAGACTTGCAAGCCTATGCGGGCTTTTTGACTCAAGTTTAAGTTTTTTTGGAGTGAGCGATGCGTATTCTGGTGATTGGTGGTGCAGGTTTTCTGGGCCGACAAATCGTCGGTCGCCTAGTGGCCCAAGGGCATGTCGTGCATGTGCCGACCAGACAATTTCAACACGGTCGTGCACTGCTCGTTCATCCCACGGTGACGGTCATGCAAGCCGATATTCATGATGATGTCGATCTCAATCGTCTAGTGGCCGGTTGTGAGGTGGTGATTAACCTCGTTGGGATTTTGCATAGTCGCGCGGGGCAGCCCTATGGTCCAGATTTTGATCGGGCACACGTTCAGTTGCCCAAGCGTGTTGCGCAAGCGTGTTTGATGCACGGGACCAAGCGATTGATTCATGTCAGTGCGCTCGGTGCCGATGCAAAGGCTCCTAGCGGCTATTTGCGGTCCAAGGCGGCAGGTGAACAGGCGATCCATGCTGCTTACAATGCAGCAAATAATGACGGTTTCACCATCTTTAGACCCTCAGTTGTCTTTGGTCCTGAGGATAAATTCATGAATATGTTTGCACAGCTCGCAAGGTTTTTTCCTGTGTTACCGATCGCGGGTGCAAAAGCCAAGATGCAGCCTGTCTTTGTGATGGATGTTGCCGAAGCCATTCTCAATTCAATGTCCCAGCCGTGGGCCTGTGGCCAAACATTTGAGCTCGCGGGTCCGCGTGTTTACACGCTCGGTGAGTTAGTCGAACTCGCAGCCTTGTGGAGTGGTCACCCGCGTTCCGTGCTGCCCTTGCCGCGTTCAATTGGTCGGATGCAAGCGTACTTTTTTGAATGTTTACCCGGTGAGCCCTTGATGTCGCGCGACAATCTTGCTTCATTGACCGTAGACAATATTAGTCATGCACCTATTAACCCCTTGCTCGGGATTGTGCCAACCGCGCTCGAGTCGATTGCCCCCGTTTATTTAAAACCTGCTGTGTGAGCCCTTTCATCATGACAACGACAAAAAAAGGTCAGGCCCTCATTATTAAAGATTCGCGGATTTTGATCGCGGGTGCAGCGAGCTTGGTCGGCTCGCACACTGCTGATCTTTTGCTCAAAGAAGGCGCTCGCGAAGTCCTATTACTTGATAATTTTTCTTTCGGTTCGATGGAGGCGATTGCGCATCTTCAAAATGACCCCCGTATCAAAATAGTACGTGCGGACTTGATGCGCTTACCCGACCTGTTGATGGCGACTGAGGGTGTGGACGGGGTCATTCACCTCGCGGCGTATATGACCTTGGGCTTCTCACAAACGCCTTGGCAAGCCGTGGATGTCAATATCCGTGGCGCGCAAAACATGCTCGAAGCCTGCCGCGTCAATAAGGTCAAGAAAATCATCTTCGCTTCTTCGAATGCGGTCTATGGTTATGGTCCGGGAATCAAGGGTGCGCTCGCTGAGGAAATCCCTTTTCACTCTGTTGGCGCGCCCCCAGCAGCGATTTTGTACGGCGCCTCAAAAATCATGGGCGAACAGCTGTGCCGCCATTACCACCAGACCTTTGGTCAGGATTACGTGGTGTTACGCTACTCGACCGTCTACGGAGAGCGTCAACACTATCGTGCTGCCAATTCGCTCTACATCATGGAAACCTATGACCGTGTGCGCAAGGGTGAGGCGCCGATCTTGCCAGGTGATGGCAAAGATACAAAACATTTTGTGCACGTCTCTGATGTCGCGCGCGCCAACGTCGCCGCGCTTCAGAGCACCGCAACCGATGTGGCGGTCAATGTGTCAGGTCCTGCGACGATTACGACCGGTGAGTTGGTTAATCTCGTCCTTGAATTTTGCAAGAGCGATCTGAAACCAGAGGTTCGCCCTGATCCGCCAGGTAAGGTGCGTTTGACCTCCGGTGGCGCGTTCCATATTCCGCATGACAAGGCGGGTGAAGTGATTGGCTGGAAACCTGTTGTCGAAATGCGTGAAGGCGTGACGCGCTTATTGGCATGGCGCGAGGCTCAAGTTTAAACATCCGTGGTGATCATTACATGAAAAAAACAATTCATCGTTTCCTCATCAATGTGCTGTGTTTGTTGGGCGTCTCTTTCTCTGGCGCGACTGTGGCACAGAGTTTTCCTGACAAGACCGTCACGTTAGTTGTTCCCTACCCTGCGGGTGGGGCGACGGATGTGATTGGACGCATGGTGGCTGAAAAACTGCCGGCACAATGGAAGCAACAAGTCGTCGTGACGAATCGGCCTGGCGCGGGGACAACCGTGGCTGCAGAGTCCATTGCGCGCGCACAGGGCGATGGCTACACCCTTTACATCACCACGGCGGCGCATACGATTAGTGCGAGCCTGTACGGCAAGTTAAAATACGATCCAGTCAAGGATTTTGCACCGATCACCTTGATCTCGACAATTCCCTTGGTGATGCTGGTCAATCCCTCTGTACCAGCCAATACGCTGCCCGAGTTAATCAAATATGCAAAAGAACAAAAAAATGGCTTAACGATGGCTTCTCCTGGGAACGGTACCCCACAGCATCTTGCGGGGGAGTTATTCAAGTCCAAAACGGGCACGCCTCTGACGCATGTCCCCTATAAGGGCGATACGCCCATGTTGACAGACCTGATCGGTGGACAAGTGCAAGTGGCTTTCGTGACCCTCTCTGCGGCTTTGCCTTACATTCACTATGGCAAGCTCAAGCCGATCGCCTTGGCGCACCCACAGCGCGTGGCTGCCATCCCTTCTGTCCCAACGATGACAGAGTCAGGGCTGCCCGATTTCAATGCGGCGACTTGGTTTGGCATCTATGGACCGGGCACAATGCGCCAGGACTTACGCGAAAAAATCTCTGCAGATATTCAGAAAATTGTGGCAGATCCCGCCATGACGCAACGACTGAAAGACATGGGGGGGGAGGTGAACAACAGTTCACCTGCAGCCTTCCAAAAAGTCATCGACACAGAGGTGAAGAACTGGTCTGAGGCTGTGCAGCTTTCCGGTGCACGGGTTGACTAAGCAAATGATGGGGTTACTTAGATAACCCTTTGAGCGCTTGACGAATCGCGTCGGAGATATTGAGGCCTTCAGGCAGGTTTTTGACTGCAGATAAAGACTCACGCTCTGAGTATCCGAGTGCAGTCAGCGCATGCATAACGTCGGTTTGTGTGTTGGAGCCTGCTGCTGTATTGGGACTCAGCGTGTGCCCCAGGTCTGCACCGAGTTTGCCCTTCATTTCCAACAGCAGTCTTTCTGCTGTTTTCTTGCCAATCCCAGGTACGCGCATTAGACGCGCAGGATCTTGCAGTGTGATGGCCTGTGAAAGTTCCTCGGCCGTCATGCCAGACAACACGGCGAGGGCTGTGCGAGCACCAATACCGCTGACTTTGACGAGCTCGCGAAAGGTCGCACGTTCTTGCGCTGTCGCAAAGCCAAACAAAATATGCGCATCTTCTCTGACTGTGAGGTGTGTCAGTAATGTGACCTGTGCACCGAGCTCAGGAAGCGCATAGAACGTAGTCATTGAAACGTCAATTTCGTAACCGACGCCCTGGACATCAAGGCCGATGCGTGGAGGCGTTTTGTCAAACAACGTACCGGTAAGGCGACCAATCATTCTGAGTCCTTTGGAGGCTAGCCTAGCAATCTTCCCGCGCGCAAGCGCGAGCGACCGCGCGAAGTGCGCGTTTGATAGTTCATTTGTCCGAGCTTTTCCGTCAAGGGCGCAATGTGCGCGTGACAAATTGCACAGGCTAAGGCATCTGCAGAATCAGGTGCAGGCACGCCATCCAGCATCAACAGACGCTGCACCATCATTTGGACCTGCTCTTTAGCAGCGCGACCTGCGCCAACAACCGATTTTTTGATCTGAAGCGCGGTGTATTCATGCACGGCCAGATTGCGATCTGCGAGCGCGCACAGGGCGGCGCCACGGGCCTGGCCGAGTAGCAAGGTGCTTGCCGGATTGGTATTCATAAAGACAATCTCAAGCGCCGCAACATCGGGTTGAGTATCCTCCACGACTTGGCGAAGATTATCCAAAATGACTTTTAGCCTCAGAGGCAGTGTGACGTCAGTCGGCACAACAATCGTGCCGCTGGCCACATAGGTAAGTTTTGCGCCTTGGACGTCGATCACGCCGAATCCTGTTCGGCGAAGGCCCGGATCGACACCAAGAATACGCATGTGATTTGTTCTCTGAGTATCGTGGTTAAGGGAATGGATGCGGCGAAGCAGCGTAGTGACGCTAATTAGTGACGGAAATGTCGCATTCCTGTCAGCACCATGACAATGTCCCGTTCGTTTGCTGCCGCAATGACCTCGTCATCTCGCATGCTACCACCGGGTTGAATGACGCAACTCGCGCCGGCATCAATCACCACATCGAGACCATCACGGAAGGGGAAAAAGGCGTCGGAGGCAACCGCGGAACCTTTGAGGGCCAGTCCGGCGTTCTCGGCCTTGATTGAGGCGATCCGGGCAGAGTCGATGCGACTCATCTGACCTGCACCCACACCTAGGGTCATGCTATTGCCACAAAAAACGATTGCGTTGGACTTGACGAATTTAGCGACTTTCCAGGCAAACATCAGATCGCGCATTTGCGCGGCTGTCGGCTGCTTGCGGGTGACGATGCGCAGGTCCTCAGCTTTGACGGTTTCGCAATCCGGCGTTTGGACCAACCAGCCGCCACCGATACGTTTGACATCGATGTCATTCTGTCCATCACCCATCGGGACTTGCAGGACACGCACGTTCTTTTTGCTGGCGAGCAAGGCGAGTGCGTCTTGCTCGTAGGCGGGTGCAAGGAGGACTTCGACAAACTGACCGCTGACCGCTTGGGCAGCTGCGAGATCAACCGTGCGGTTAAACGCGATAATGCCGCCGAATGCAGAGGTGGGGTCTGTCTTGAAGGCCTTGAGGTAGGCGTCCAAAGCACTACCTGCTGTCGCAACACCGCAGGGATTGGCGTGCTTGACAATAACGCAGGCGGGTTCTGCAAAACTGCGCATGCAGTCCCATGCTGCATCGGAATCCGCGATATTGTTGTAAGAAAGTTCTTTACCTTGTAGCTGTACAAAATTGGAGAGCAGACCTGCAGGGCAGTAAGGATCTAAGTAAAACGCCGAACGCTGTTGAGAATTTTCGCCATAGCGCAGGACTTGTTTTTGATAGACCTGCAAAGTCAGAATATTTGGCCAGGTATTGCGAGCGGGCGCAGTGTCTTGGGCGGGTTCGGCGACGTTGAGACTGCTGAGATAGTTGGCAATAGCACCGTCGTACGCAGCAGTGTGTGCATACACTTTAGTGGCCAGTTGCAGGCGCAAGCCATAAGACGTGCCGCCTGTCTGATCCATTTCTGAGAGAACCGCCGCATAGTCTGCTGGATCAATGACCACAGTGACACCCCCTTTTTCGGTGCCATGGTTTTTAGCAGCAGCGCGCAGCATGGCGGGTCCACCGATGTCGATGTTTTCAACGGCATCTTCAAAAGAGCAATTGAGATTCGAGACGGCCTGGCGAAACGGGTAAAGGTTGACCACGAGCAAGTCAATCCGGTCAATACCGTGTTGCTTGATAGTCTTGAGGTGTTCGGCGCTATCGCGACGAGCCAAGAGACCACCGTGAATTTTTGGATGCAAAGTTTTGACGCGGCCATCCAGAATCTCGGGCGAGCCCGTGTGCTCAGCCACCTCGGTGACCGCAAGACCTGCTTCGGCCAACAGCTTAGCAGTGCCACCTGTCGAAAGTAGGCGTACGCCGCGCGCGGCCAGCGCAGTGGCGAAATCGACGATACCGGTTTTATCGGAGACGGATAGCAGGGCAGTTTGAATATTCATTGCTGGATTAGTCTAAAGAGATAAGTTTATGAAAAATGAGTTTTTTACGCAGCGTGTTGCGTGTGATGCCCAGTATCTGAGCAGCTTTTGATTGGTTTTGGTGGGCACGTTCCATTGCGACCTCGAGCATCGGGCGTTCAACACAGCGAATCACCATTTCATAAATGTCGCTCGGATCCGTGTCGCCGAGATCGCTCAAGTACTGCTCAAGGCTCAAACGGACAGAATCTTCGAGAATATTATTTTTTTTCATGGATAGCGGCTATGACAGCATTCATGCTGTTTGAAGATGTCCTGATGGAAGGGAGAGATTGTCGCAGGTTGCTGCGGGTATGTCTGGTGAAATGTGGTGTTGATGTGTAAACCATTGATTTACCGCTTCAAATTGCGCGCTGGTGCTTTCGATTGTGTTGATCAGATCGGCAAACTGCTTACCCTCGGGCAAACTGCTGACATACCAGCCGATATGCTTGCGCGCCGTTCGTACGCCTGGTTGCTCTCCATAAAACTGGTAGTGATCTGCCAAATGCTCAAGCAGTAAATCCCGCATGTCGATCCATGTCGGTGGAGCCAGCGTCTCGCCCGTCCGCAAGAAATGATCAATTTCTCTAAATATCCACGGGCGACCTTGTGCGGCGCGCCCAATCATGACGGCATCTGCGCCTGTGTAGGCCAACACCTGTCTAGCCTTGAGGGGGCTGTCAATATCGCCATTCGCGACCACGGGGATGGACAGGATGGCTTTGACTTCGCGAATGGTGTCGTATTCGGCTTCGCCTAGATACAAGTCCGCACGTGTGCGACCATGCAGCGTGAGGGCGGCAATACCTGAGTCTTGAGCGAGCTTGGCAATGCGCAGTGCATTACGGTGCTCCCTGTCCCAGCCTGTGCGGGTCTTTAGTGTGACGGGCACACCATGCGGCAGACACGCTTCTACGACAGCCGTGAGGATCCGAGCGACCAAGTCCTCGTGACGCAAAAGTGCCGAACCGGAGGCAACGTTACAGACCTTTTTGACCGGGCAGCCCATATTGATGTCGATGACACGCGCACCTTTGCTGATATTAAAGACAGCGGCTTGCGCCATCATTTCTGGATCAGCCCCTGCGATTTGTACGGCGACAGGATCAATTTCGCCATCATGGTTTAAACGGCGCGATGATTTAACGGTTTTCCACAGCAGGGGATTGCTGGCTGCCATCTCAGAAACGGCATAACCTGCACCCAGCTTTTTGCAAAGCTGCCGAAACGGACGGTCCGTCACCCCTGCCATCGGGGCGACAAAAACGTTGTTCGTAAGTGACCAGGCGCCAATTTTCATAGCGAAATTGTAATCCCTTGGGGCAGGATACTCCGACTAGCGTCGCAAGCCTTGCAAGAGATGACGCGCGAGGGGTGCACGCGCCATCGGCAAGGCATCCATCCCTAGTAAAGCAAGACCTGCTAAGTGCTCAAGGGGAGCCAGGCCACTTGTAAACGTTCTGGCCATGCTGTCTGTCAGGATCGCGGTCAATTGGCGGTCAGGGTAACGCATGTGTTTAAAGTGATCGAGCGAGGCACGGACATCTTGAGTGGGGTCAGCCAGCCAGTCGCGGCAGGCAATCGCCAGTGCAGCGGTGTCTCTAAGCCCCAGGTTGAGTCCTTGGCCTGCCACAGGATGAAGCGTTTGTGCGGCGTTGCCGATCGCGACACAACGCCCGTCAACGGTATTGGAACGTACATTCATCCTCAGCGGAACAGGCGTAATAGGACCGTCAACTGAAAATGTCCCCAAGCGTGTCCCAAACGTATCGGTCAGCGCGGCTGAAAAGTCCCGAGGCGCCATGGCCTGAAGCAGATGCGCCCGTTCAGGCGCACAGCACCAGACGATCGATTGGGTATCCTTAGTATGCGGGTGGGGGAGCACTGCAAGCGGGCCTTGGTCGGTAAAGCGCTCGAACGCCCAGCCTTTACGCGGCAGACTCGCCCGGGCGCGGGTCAACAATGCTACTTGGGTGTATTCGCGCTGAACGGGCGTATTGGGTTGGCCGTCAGCCTGGACGGCGAGGGCTGCGTGAATGTGTTGGCCATCTTGAACAATGTTGACGCTCGTCGCATCTTGCATTGTGACTTGAGCAGTAAGCCCAGCGCGGACGTGAACACCACTAGCCTCGACAGCCTGCATGAGGTTGTGATGGAGATGCGCATAGCGCACGACAGAGCCCAATTGAGGCACGTGAAAGTCGCTATGACGGATGACGGTTCGGCCGAGTCGGCCTTTTTGTGACACGTGGATGGTTTGGATGTGAGCGGCTTCGGTCGGCCACGCACTCAAAGACTCAAGCAACACGCGACTGCCATGATTAAGTGCGAGCACTCTAGGGTCATTTTCTGGCGAAAACCCATATTGGGAAGCATTGCCAGACTGCAGAAGTGCGATACGCTCAGGATGCGCGCTGTGGCGGGCCAGCAGCAGTGCCAGCACGCAGCCAGTGGGCCCGCCCCCAATAATTGCAACATCGAAATCTAATCGTGACATATGGCTATTCTAACGCTGGGGGATTGAGACCAAGCTGATGTCCCTGAATCAGGTATGCTCAAAATATTTGACCTTTAATCATGATGCCGAAAACCCAAGCTGATCCAAAATTCCGCCACAAAGTCACCGTCGGGCTGCTAGCCGCCTTATTAGGTGTGGTGGGTGCGCACTGGTGGTATCTCAAACGACCCTATGCCTGGCTCGTCACTACCTACAGTGTCGTGCTGATGGTGCTGAGTGCGTTCGCTGAGGTCTGGTGGGAAAATCCCGCGTTTTTCTTGTTATTTATCCCGATCCTAAATGGTTTTATTGAAGCGATCGTATGGTGTCTGATGAGTGATGCCCGTTTTGATGCGCGCTTCAATCCAGGACTCAAGCGTGCACATCCAAGCGGGTGGGGCGCTGTATTGGTGGCGGCTTTCACCTTGCTGATTGGCACGGTGGCGTTTATGTTCGGGATCGCCATGATCGTGATTTATATCTGGTCGGCCCTTGGCTGGTTAGATGGACTCAATCTCCAAGGCTAATTTCCTCTTCCTCTTGGGCCTACCTAGTGCGAAGGTTTCGCTTAGCCCTTCATCAGGGTCTCTATCTCCGTAATCTCCACGGGAACACCTCGCGAGATGAGTTCGCAACCCTGCGCCGTGATCACCGCATCGTCTTCGATGCGAATGCCAATATTCCAAAACGCTTCGGGTACATCCTCTGCAGGGCGGACATATAAGCCAGGCTCGATGGTGAGCACCATATTTTGTTCGAGCATGCGCCAAGGCCGGTCTTGGGTGCCAAGCGGCGGCGCGCGGTAGGCGCCGACATCATGCACATCCATACCGAGCCAGTGTCCCGTGCGATGCATGTAAAAGCGGCTATAGGTGGATGTTTCTAACGCGTGTTCAAGCGTGCCTTGTAAGAGACCTTCGTCCAATAGCCCTTGTGTCAGCACACGGACCGCCGCCTCATGACCTGCGTTCCAGTGATGCTTTGGCGAGGTGTGTGCTATCGCCGCTTGCTGTGCGTGCAACACAATTTCATACAGTGCGCGTTGCGCACCAGAAAAACGACCATTAACTGGGAATGTCCGTGTAATGTCGGAGGCGTAGCCCTCTAGCTCACATCCCGCATCAATCAAGACGAGCTCACCGTCGCACATCACACTGTTGCCAGCGGGGTGGTGCAGGACGCAGGCATTCGCCCCCGCTGCGACGATACTGTCATAGGCCACCCCTTGCGCACCCTGCTTGCGAAATGCATGGAGGAGTTCGGCTTCGAGCGCATACTCGTGCAGGCCTGCTCGGGCCACTTGCATCGCACGCACGTGTGCCTGAGCAGAAATAGCAGCGGCCTCTTTCATGATAGTGAGCTCTGTCGCGTCTTTGATGAGTCGCATTTCTGAAAGGGGCTCACACAGATCAAGCCATTTGGCGGGTGTCGCACGTGTGCCGCGTGTTTTGCGTTGCGCCACTGCCACCCAGTCGTGAACCTTGGTCAGCAACTGTTGATTTGAAAAATTCGAGAGTGGCGTGAAAAGTTGTGCGTGGCCGACAAGGAGCTCAGGCACACGCTGATTGAGTTCGGCGACGTCATAGCTCTGGTCAAAGTCAAAGTGCTCGGCGGCGGCTTGCGGTCCCCAGCGCTTGCCATTCCAGATCTCAACCTCAGGATTTTTCCCCTCGCAAAACAAGATGCTCTGATCCGCATCGCCCGCAATGAGCACGAGCCATGCGTCGCTTTCTTTAAAGCCGGAGAGATAAAAAAAATCACTGTCATGGCGAAATGTGTAGTGAATATCCCGGTTGCGTGAACGCAGCGCCGCGGTTGGCAAGATCGCAATCCCGCCACCCTGTGTATGCATCCAAGCTAGCAGTCTTTCGCGGCGGGATTTAAAACTTTGGATCGGGCTGGTGATAGAGGGCATGTTTCGATGACAACGCGAGTGGAGTGAAGTAAATGGGTTGCTGCGGAAAGGGGAAACCCGGGAGCGATATAAACAACATACTACAATCACGAAAGGATTTTGACCTGTAAAACGTATTCACTAAAAGGCTGTGTCGATGGATTGGCTGAGTTGGTTAAAGCCGTGGGAATTCTCTCCAGTGTTACTGACATGTTTCATCGTCAGTGCCTGGTTGTTTGTGCGTGGACAGCGCGTCCACGCCATCTCGCGCACCCGTCAGGTTTTTTTCTGGCTTGGGTGGGTCATGCTCTATCTGTCGATGCATACGTTGTTGGATTATTACGCTGAGCGCATGTTTTTTATCCATCGCATACAACACCTTGTCTTGCACCACCTTGGTCCCTTGGTCATTATGGCGGCTTACCCTGGATCCGTGATGCGTGCGGGGTTGCCATTGTCTTGGCGGGTACGCCTGCATCATTTCAATCAGACCGCGCTGGGCCGTGGGTTGATTTCGCTCTTGACCAACCCCATCATTGTTCCGACCTTGTTTGTGTTTTTGGTGGTGATCTGGCTGATACCGTCCGTCCAGTTTTACTCCATGCTGGACTGGCGTCTCTATCGGTTAATGAATTGGTCGGTAGTGATTACGGGCTTTATGTACTGGAATTTGATTCTGGATCGACGCCCTAGTCCTCCCGCAGCGATGACGCCTGGCGGTCGCGTGATTTCACCGATCGTCACGATGGCGCCTCAAATGGTGGCTGGAGCCGTCATCGCCTTTACTGAAAGAGATCTTTATCCACTGTTTGATTTATGTGGCCGCGCGATCGAAATGAGTCCACAAACTGATCAGATGATTGGGGGCTTGACGATGTGGATACCTGCCGCGATGACGGAGGTGATCGGTCTGATGATGGCGCTTCGGACCTTGATGCGACTTTCAGCGAAAGGTCGCTGGGGGATAGCCAAACCCAGAATACGCAAGCCCCAACGGTAAACGTCGAGGGCTTAGCGTTCTGGCGTGTTTAGCTTCAAGGAATCAAACCATGGTATTTGCGGCCCAGCGCCACCGTGGCTTTGAACATGCCCTCTTTGTTGCCGCAGTCGTAACGAATACCGTCGTAACGATGTGCAAAAACAGCTTGTTCCTTGAGCAATGAAGCAATGCCGTCTGTAAGTTGAATTTCGCCACCAGCGCCTGCTTGCGTTTGGCGCAGGTGTGCAAAAATCCTGGCATCCAGCACGTAGCGGCCGACCACCGCTAGCGTTGAGGGGGCGACGTCAGATTTGGGCTTTTCAACGATATGCAGGACGCGCTCGGTCGACGCCGAAACGGACTCGGTGGCAACAATGCCGTACTTGTCCGTGTCAGACAGTGGTACTTCTTGAACACCAAGAATGCTGCCCTGATAGGTTAAAGCGGCATCGATCAATTGACCAATCACTGGGCGATCAGCATCTAGCAAGTCATCTGCGAGCAGCACAGCGAAGGGTTCATCCCCCACAATAGGCGCCGCCGTCAGCACAGCATGACCTAAGCCTAACGGGGCAGATTGTCGGATGTATATACAGCTGACATTAGGAGGCAGAATCTCTTGTACGATGGCCAAAAGTTCCTTTTTACCTTTGCGGGCAAGTTCGGCTTCCATCTCCGGTGCACTGTCAAAATGATCCTCAATCGCACGCTTGTGTCGACCTGTGACAAAAATCAGATCGGTGATGCCGGCAGCAATGGCCTCTTCGACGGCATATTGAATGAGTGGTTTATCCACAACAGGCAGCATTTCCTTGGGCATCGCTTTGGTTGCGGGCAAAAAACGCGTGCCGAGACCGGCAACGGGGAAAACGGCTTTACGTACGGGGCGCATAAATAATCCTAGAAGCTTATCGCCGGAGCGGCGGAACCAATCTCAACAGCCGCTATCATAAGCGTATGGCCAGACAAAATCCAAAAATGACTTCGTCTTTACTCCGTCCTCCGGTCTTGGCGGTCCGCCATCGACTGTCCACTCTGCAGCGCAGTCTGGTGTGTGCGATCTCCCTCAGCTTGGTATGCACCCCCTTGGCCGCTCAGCCCTCCGCGGCGCCTTCTATGGGTTCCATGTCCTCTGCAGAGTTATCGCCTGCCCTAGAGCGCAAGCTTGGTGAGGCCATTATGGTGCAGGGACGTCGTGACCCCGAGTACATCAGCGACCCAGATATGAGCCAGTACTTGGAAAATATGGGTCGAAAACTGGGTGCTTTTGCTCCCGGGGGGGCGCCGCAAATCGATGTATTTGGGGTGCGTAACCCTGAAATCAATGCTTTTGCTATGCCAGGTGGCTTTATTGGGGTTTACACGGGGTTGATTGTGGGGACGAGCGCCGAGTCCGAGGTTGCTGGTGTGGTGGCACACGAGATTGCGCACGTCACCCAGCGACATATCGCCCGAGGGTTGACGCAACAACGCCAAAGCAGCCATATCGCTTTAGCTTCGATCGCTGCTGCATTATTGGCAGCATTGATTCCAGGTGCGGGCCAGGCAGCGATGGGCGTGGCAGTATTTGGTCAGGCCGCTGCGATCGATCGTCAGCTGGGTTTTTCTCGTGAGGCTGAGCAAGAGGCCGATCGCAATGGTGTGGAGATGCTGCGCAAGGCTGGCTACGATCCCAACGGAATGGCTGTCATGTTTGGTCGACTTACAAAAGCTGCGAGCCTCAATGAGGGGCGAGGAGGAGGAGCCTATGCCTCAACACACCCGCTCAGTTTGCAGCGGATGACGGACATGCAGAACCGCATTCGACAATTTGCGCCTGCAGGAGGACAAAATGAAGACGAGTATTGGTTTATCCGGGCAAAGTCACGCGTTCTGCAAGCGATGGACCCGCGGGCATTGCGGCAGGCGCAAGAGCAGTTAGAGGATGAAGCGCGTGCAGCCGACGCTCAGCGTGAGGGGCGAGCGCTTTCTATTGCACGGCGAAGTGCAGCTTGGTATGGTGTTTCACTCGCCGCTTTGGCGCGGCAAGATACAAACGCTGCCGCTAAGGCACTTGATCAGGCTCAGGCGCTTATGTCCAACTCTTCTTACTTAGAGTTGCAGCGCATAGAGATTGAGCTGTCCCGTCGACAAGTGTCTACTGCGTTGAGCTTGGCCCAGGCAGCGCACAAGCGCTGGCCACTAAGGCGTTCTTTTGTTCTGAAAATTGCCCAAAGCCTGCAGTTACTTGGGCGGGATGCCGAAGCGGTCAAGTTTTTGCAGATTCAAGTCAAACGGTGGCCGACACAAGAACCCGAACTCTTCAAGATGCTGGCGATCAGTCAAGACCGGATCGGAGAGGTGGTGGATTCGCGTCAGACTATGGCGACATACTACGAAAAACTGGGGGCCTTACCTTCGGCCTTTACGCAATTACAACAGGCCCGGGCCTTATCCAAAGATTTTTACGTTCAGTCACAAATCGATGTCAGGATACGTGAACTTTCTGGCCGTATCGCTGAGGACCGTAGACTGCTCGAAAGGTTTAAGTCCTAGGTCCCCAAAGTTCTTGGCAACGCAGCAAAGAAACGCTCAAGTCGCTTGGGGAGCCAAGTCAGATTGCCTGGCCACATGCCTGTGACAAAGCTGACATGGCCGCCTTGGGCGGGCTGGTGAAAGAGCACGCTAGCACTCCCATGTGTAGGACCCGGCAGCATATGCTCGGGTAAAAAAGGATCGTTGCGTGCGTTTAATACAAGCGTAGGCGTTTGGATTTTTTTGAGCCAAGGTTTGCTAGAGGACTGTTGCCAGTAGTCCGCGGCATCTTTAAAACCATGCATAGGTGCTGTGTACGCGTTATCAAAGTCACGTAAGTTGCGAGCCTGGTTGATGCGCATGACATCAATGACGCCCGGAAACCGACGGGATTTTTCTAGAACCTTTGGTTTGAGCGTACGCAAAAAATGCCTCGAATACACCTCACGGTTAAAGAGGTTGTCTGATAAATGATTGCCCGCTGCGACTAAATCAAGGGGTGCAGAAATGGCGGCAGCCGCATGGAGCCAATCAAAATCCTGAGGGGTTTCCCCCAATTTTTTGAGCAGAGCATTGCCGCCAAGAGAAATTCCGACAGCATGCCATTGCGCAAGAGGCGCGCGTTGTTTAACGGTCTTGAGAATAAAAGAGATTTCCTCTGAGTCGCCAGAGTGATAAGCGCGTGCAAGACGGTTCGTGAAACCAGAGCAACCTCTAAAGTGTGCGACGGCAACCAGCCAACCGGCAGACAGGAAATATTGCGTGATGGCTTGCGCGTAGCGACTGTTGCTGTTGCCTTCTAGCCCATGAAACAAAATAAGTGCTGGCTGTTGCGTACTGGAATTGAGATGCGCGTGGTCCGCAGGCGTCATCCAGCGTACGGCGGCCGTGTGCGCGAGTAAAGGATCCTGGTGACGACGCGCGCGTAAATGGAAAGCTGGCGTGTTCCAGTCTATGTCGATGAAGTCCCCGTCTGGCGTGTCGACGCGCTCTCGCAAAAATCTGATGCGGTTAACGGGCGCTGCAAGTGCACCAAAAAGCGTTTGCGTTTGTTTATCTGGGAGCCAAACTGGGACAGGACACGCGGTGAGGTCCAGCCCTGCGCTCAGAGGGGCGGAGTTGAATCGTGGGATATTTTCGAAAGGGGCAGTCACGTCAGGCTTGTGCTCAGTGGAGTAGCCCGTGGCTGTCATGCAAGTCAAATGAGTCGACCTGCGCCGGAGCAGCCGATGCATGATGCATCACCAGTCGCCAACCGGTAGGGC
>CAMAYM010000050.1 GCA_945862495.1 Bordetella parapertussis
ATCACTCCAATCAGCAAGACCAGGCAAGTGGCACGCAGACTTAAGTGCCTTGCGCGGGAGATCTTTTGAAGGCGGGAGTGTAAATTTTTATCTCTCGATAGCCAGTCTGGCAGATGATCTTTGCTAAGTTCTGCCGATCTCAATATCTGTATGGTTGGAAAGCGCGCAGCCAATACACTTAACGCATCCTCTACATCGTCTGAACACGCATACCAACAATCCGTTTTTGCCAATACCAAACCTGAATTGGCTGCGACAAGCCAAAATCCTTTGCCTGGCATAAAACTGACTAAAGCAACCACCCCCTCTTGATGCGTCAAACCAAAGATGGCTGCCGCTGAATGCAGGGGTTTCGATCGATCAAACTGATCGCTTCCGGCCAAGGCACTTTTATGGATGATGCCACACCCGACAACAGCCGCCAGCGAGCCGGCCACTAAATAATGTGTGGCGCCAAGCTTGCGCGCCCGACTACGTGCGAGCTTGGCTGGAATCCCCCCCACAAGAGGTGTCCAATCTAACCCAAAGACAACATCAAGCTCATGAAGATGCGTCCACACCAAGGTACCCGTAGACAAATCTGATTGAAGATCGATTGCCATGTTTACAGACCCTCTTCTACTTGTGCGGTTACCATAATCAACGTTGCAGTACGCGATTGTTTGGCGCGATTGGCACCACCCAGAAGCATGGGAGTCTCGGGTGTCAAGCGACTCTGTTCTGACTCATTCTGTGTGGAGTCAAAACCTGAAATCAGCATCGGCTGCCCTGTTTGCAGTGCAATTTGCTGAACGGTGCCATGACCATCAATTGTGATTTGTTGAATCTGTAATTGACTGCCTGGATCACCTACAACAACAGATTTCAAAGGTTGAGCGACGGTATTGTCATAGGCTACAGAAAGCAAGACTTGTCCGTTTTCTTGTGCATCAGGCACAAGCGTCAAAAATGCACCCACTGTTTCCTCTTTTTGACTGACGGACACTGACCCACCCCCTCCCCGCGACGATGAATGAGACACCTCCGCACCTTGCGTTGACTTGACCTGGTCAATATATGAAAAAGTCGTTCTCACGGCATGGGTCACGGGCCGTCGATTTAATGTCAGAACGGGAATTGTCACGTGGCGCGATACTGTTCCATATTTAGAAAGTGCTCTTAACACGGCTTGACTGCGAATCGCAGCGGAAGGCATCACGCCAAGTTTTGCCGTAGCACCCGCAATCGTTGCACCTGCTAGCGTGCTGGTAAGAGAGGCTGCAATTTTCCCCTGCTCCCATAAGGTGTTCCAGTCAAGACCAAACTCCGCATCTTGATGGGTCACGAGTGTGATCTCCTCAAATATCAAACGGACACGTCTCGTGAGGATGCGATTTTCTTTTTCTAAATAGCGTGAAATCTCACCTAACACCTCTGGTGTATCGGTCACGACGATCGAGGTCGAAGCACCAGGCTGCGCCGCAATAATTGCTGCACGGGTCAGAAACGGCTCAAGCCTTTGCTTGATCGCAAGGAGCACGTGTTGATCGGTAGCAACTAAAGAAGTGCGTGATGAGTTGTCAAATCCACCTGTCTTGCTATTGGCTGTTCGACCGAGCCGAGCGTCAGCATGCGAGGATAATGTCAGGGCACGCACATCAAAGACACGCGTTTCTGTTCGGTAAAATTCAAGCGCTCGATCGTGATAACGCCACAACACACCTAAGCGCCTTGACAAGATGTCCAAGACTTCTGGTAATGGTCTCGGGCCCATTGGAAACTGAGCCATCGCGGCTATCGCACCAGAGTTTTGTGCCGTTGCTGTGCTCAGACGCGGTAAAAAATGATCTAGCGGCAAGAGAGTCTCCGGCTTTATTCTGACGGGTATGCTCGTTGCCTGTGTGATGCGCTCTGCAATAGTCGATAAATCAACCTTGCCTTGGCGATACATCAACGTCGTATCAATCGTTGACCTCAGTGCAGGTGGCAAAGTTACCTCCCTAGCTAAGGGCACTGCGCGCCCCATCAGCCAAGGTTTGGTCACATTTTGTGCTTGCGCTCGCAGGTGTGCTGAACGCGTTAATGACTCAAAGTTTTCTCTTTTTTGATCAATAATGCCGCGCGTCTCCTGCACATGCGTATCCTGCTGTTTGATACGGTCCGCTAATGTACAACCTGTCAACAGCGCGATCAGTGTCACGATTGATCCTCTTAAATAAACACGCCTCGCCCGACATATACTCCGCAACCTCATATCCTCGCTCCATCAGCCATGGTGCGATCACATGCTTCAGTGATTGGAACAATACGCAAAACCTGATTTGTATAAAAGCATGGCTGGAGTGGCCTATCTGAGAGCTCAGTTGCTTCTATCAGCGCACGGACCGAACCCACAAAATCGTCAGAAAAATTTGCGGTAGCTGTGAGAGGAATATCTACATCAACAGCCCAATGCTCAACCTGAAATCTCCATCCACTGAGACCCGACCAACGCGCAAGCGCCTGTCGAAGATTTTTATCCGTATTGGTGATGGCGTAAAAAGATTGAGAGGCTGACTGAGTGCGCGAGGAAATTGAAGCAGAGGGCGCTAAAGCAACGTGTGTGGCAGGTTCCGCCAGTGCAACAGCAGTCGCAGATGCAGTGACCTGAGTCGCTATCGGCATGGGCGGTGGAAGCGAAGCATTCAAGGTGCCCGCGTCACTGGGACGCCGTGCCCTTGCTTGTCGATGTGCCCCGCGAAATATCAGTCCCGTCCAATGTGCATCAAGCTTGGTGTAAGGACCTTGGCGTGCATAGGTAGCGAGCTGTTCACCTCGCTCGGTTACACCAAAGATAGCGGGTAAAGTCTGATTAGGCTGCCATTGCAACCAGATATGTTCCGCATTCGAAAACACTTGCAAGGGGGCAACGCTTTTATCTCCTGAAAGCTTCCAAGAAAAATCTAACGTGCCTGCTGGAGAGCCTATCGGTTTACTGGCGCACCCCGTCAAAATCAGAATAAAAACAAAGCAAGTACGGATACGCCAGATCGCAAACATATTGTCATCGCATCAAATCGAAGACGTCAATGTTGAGGCTCAATGAAACCTAGAACAATTGTATGTAATACGAATGGATTAAATGAGCGCAAAAAAAACGGAGCATAAAGGCTCCGTTTTTTGCGCGTTAAAAAATTATTTGCGTCTAGCCGCGGGTGCGGCACTCGGGGTATTTTGAGAAAGCGTCTTGGCCTGATCAACGGCATTAGTCAGTGCCTCGACAGGCGGTGTATTGCCTGAAAGCGCCGCATCAAACTCACGACTCAAAATTGGTTCAATCCTAGGGTAATTCAACAATCGAAACCCACGACTGTTGACATCTTTTACATTACGCATGCTGTCGACAAGCTGACGTGCGCCAGGAATACGATCGTAGAAAGCCGCATCGCCTGTACGGAACGCAGCATCCGTGAGGGGTAAGAATCCGGTACGTTGATGCCATGCAGATGCGATCACTGGTTGTGCCAAGAACGACAAGAAGGCCATTGTGGCTTTATCCTGATCCTTGGTGTGGCCAGAGGTTGCCCACAAAGCAGATCCGCTTACGTAAGGCGCGCCAGGTGTTTTGACGACCTGATCATAAAAAGGCATGGGTGCAATGCCAAAACTTAAGCCTTTTGCGTCCTGCATACGTGCTAAAGCACCAGAGGTAGTCGTGATGACAGAACAACGGTTGTCCGCAAACATCTCGTCTGCCTCCGCACCATTGCTATTAAATGGGAAGAGGTCTGAACGCTTCCAGCTCACCATGATGGATAAGTGACGCATGAACACTGGGTCAAGCAGGTTGAGTTGAGCACCTTTGACATTGTCCAGGCCGTTTTTCGGGGTCACATACAGTGCTCCGTTCAATGGCGCCATGTTTTCAAGGTGCGTTGTCACTTGATGACTCGTGGCGAATGGGCAATTGTAGTGAGCCTTGTCTCTCAAAATCAGCAAATGATTTTGGAGTTCAGGCCAAGTTTTTGGAGGTTTGTTTGCGTCTAGACCTGCTTTTTTGTAACCATCAACGTTGTAAAACATCACAGGGATTTCGGCCATGTACGGGAATGCCATCAGGCGGCCCTGACCATCTCGCATGAAACCCGTTGTCTGCGAAACAAACCAATTTGCATCCTTCATCGGGTATTGCTTAAGCAATTGATGCAAGGGAATGATGTCTTTGTGTTGGGCAATCATCTCAGGAGAGCGGTTATCCGGTAACTGGACCAGATTAGGTTTACGCTTTTCAGCAATGGCTTGCTCACCCGCTTTGCGCAGTGACTCTTGATTGGGGAAGGCCTTGAGAACAACACTAACGTCTTTCTGTTCGTTATTAAAGCGACGAGCAATTTTCTCGAACTCTGACTTGTGAATGGCTGTCATTGTGTGCCAGACCTCGATTTTGACTGGCTCCGCCTGGGCAGGCACAGCAAAGACACAGGTCACACCAAGCACCGCGGCAATATGTTTCAGAAGGGTCACGCTGAAAATTCCATAATTAAAATACAAGTGCACAAGACCTTTGTGCAAGGAAAAACTTATTTTACAGCGGCAATATCGGCTTCGGAAGTAAAAGAATCCGCAAAGAATGCCTCATCCGGCAATCCACATTGCGTCACAAACTCACGCCTAGCGGATTCGACGACGATCGGCGCTCCGCATGCATAGACCTGATGGCCCATCAAGCTTGGGAAGTCGTCCATGACGGCGCGATGAACATAACCTGTCCGCCCCGTCCAAGCGTCTTCGGGGAGTGCGTCTGATACGACCGGGATGTAGGTAAAGTCGGGAATTGACTGCGCCCATTGCTTTGCAAGTGCATCCATGTACAAATCTGCGGGACGTCGTCCTCCCCAATACAAAGTTACGGGACGGTGAATATTTTGATGGGTCATATGCTCGACAATGGCTTTGATGGGCGCAAACCCTGTCCCGCTTGCAACCATGACAATCGGTAAATCGCTGTCTTCTCTCAAGAAAAATGAACCAAAAGGTCCTTCGACGCGCAAGATTTCCCGCTCTTTCATTTGGGTCGCACCGACGCCAAACACATGGTCCGTAAATAAACCGCCCGGCAAATGACGCACATGAAGCTCTAAGGCTGCAGCAGAATGAGGCGGATTGGCCATGGAGTAACTGCGGCGCTTACCGTCCTTAAGGATAATTTCAACATACTGCCCAGCATAAAAACGGAAACTCTCCGTTGCCGGCAATTGCAACTGCAAAATTGCAACATCTGTCGTCGGACGACTGATGGATGTCACGCGCGAGGGGAGCTTTCGAATTTGGATGTCGGAGGCCAGGCGAATCTCTTTGGATTCGATAACAAGATCAGACGTCGCACGTGCTTGGCACAGAAGCGTGAAACCCTCATGCAATTCTTCGGGGGTCAGGATCTGTGCTGCGCTATTGCCTGCCTCGACCGTGCCAGACACCACCCGAGCTTTACAGGTCGAGCATGCGCCACTGCGGCAGCTGTAAGGCAACAAAATCCCCGCTGCGAGCGCTGCATCCAAAACACTTTTGTCGGGATCCGCAGGAAACTGATGCTGACTGGGCTGAATGGTGATTTGGAACGACATGTCAATACCTAAAAAGGGCGTGAATCATAGAAAAGAGCATTTTATCTTTAAAGCACAGGAGAAAGGACGGGCTCTTTGGAGCGAATATCAAGCAGCCTACCTTTGCGTGCACGCTTGGAGACATATATTTCAAGCGAAGCACCGACCAGAATGTCTTCGACTTGCTTGGTCCTGTATGTCCCCGTCACGCGCAGCCCCGCTTTTGAAACGGGTACGGTCTGAGCAAGCGTGTCAGGTGCATCCACTCCTATCAAAATCGTACCTCGCCCGCCAGACGACAGACTCTTGACCTCGTCCAGTGCAATGACGAGAATTTTGCCGCGTGTAGTTAAAAAAGCCACTTGTATCGCCTGCGCGAATAAGGGAACAGGACGAAGTAAACGATCCTTTTCTTCGAGCGTGACAAATTGCTTGCCAGCCCGCTGTCGGCTCGTCATATCTGAAAGCTTGGTGGAAAAACCAAAACCTTGGCGCGTACTCAGCAACCACTTGCTCTCGGGCGCGGCTGCAATCATGTGCTCGATATGTGAACCTGGCTCGAGATCAATCATTGAAGTGACCGGTGCACCATCGCCGCGCGCGGAGGGTAGACCAGAAACGGCCACAGTGTAGACGCGCCCATTGTCACCAAAAGCAATCAGCGTATCGGTACTGCGGCATTCGAACACACCGTAAGGACCGTCTCCTGCTTTGAAGTTGAATTGAGTCGCATCATGCCCGTGCCCCTGACGGGACCTCAACCACCCTTTTTGAGAAACGACTACTGTGACAGGTTCATCTAACACCCGCACCTCTTTGACGGCACGCTCTGCGACTTCAATCAGGGTGCGACGCTCATCTCCATAGAGCTTGGAGTCAGCTTCAATTTCTTTGGTGACTAGCTTTTTGAGTGCTGTAGGTTGCTCAATGAGTTCTTGCAGCTTTTGTTGCTCGTTGCGCTTTTCAGCCAGCTCTTGTTCAATTTTGAAGCCTTCAAGTCGCGCAAGCTGACGCAGACGCATATCGAGAATGTCATCGGCCTGACGCTCGCTCAAATTAAAGCGCGCCATCAGTGCAGGACGAGGTTCGTCAGATTCGCGGATCGTTTGAATCACCTCGTCTACATTCAAATACACCAGCATGCGGCCTTCGAGTACGTGAATGCGATCGGTGATTTTGTCAAAACGATAGCGCGTACGGCGAAGAACGGTAGCAGTTCTGAATCCAATCCACTCCAGCAACACATCGCGCAGGCCTTTTTGACGAGGCCTGTGATCAGTGCCGATGCAGACGATGTTGATGGGCACGCTTGTTTCCATGCTGGTCAAGGCCAACAAGGTTGTGACAAACTCATCGCGATCAATTTTTGAGGTTTTAGGTTCAAACACAAGCCGAACCGCTGCGTCTTTACCAGACTCATCGCGCACGGCATCCAGTAATGCCAACATCTGCACCTTGGTCTGCTGCTGCTCAGGCGTTAACGTTTTCTTACCTGTTTTAATCTTTGGATTCGTTAAGTCTTCGATTTCTTCGAGTACTTTTTGGCATGACGCACCTGGCGGTAACTCATGGACAACTAACTGCCATTGCCCTCTTGCCATTTCTTCAAACTGCCAACGCGCGCGCGCTTTGAGTGAGCCACGACCCGTTTGATAAATCTGAGCAATTTCAGATGAAGCGGTAATGATCTGACCGCCACCGGCAAAATCTGGACCGGGCACCATTGCAAACAGCTCTACATCTGACATTGCAGGGTTTTTGATCAGAGAGACACACGCTTGCGCGACTTCGCGTAAATTGTGTGCAGGAATCTCTGTGGCCATCCCTACGGCGATTCCGGAAGCACCGTTGAGTAGCATGACAGGCAAACGTGCCGGCAGCATGGAGGGCTCTTGGTGACTGCCATCGTAATTGGGAATAAAGTCGACAGTGCCTTCGTCCAGCTCGTCTAACAATAAGCGTGCAAATGGCGTAAGCCGAGCTTCCGTGTAGCGCATGGCGGCAGCATTGTCGCCATCTCTAGAGCCAAAGTTGCCCTGCCCGTCAATGAGGGGATAACGCAAGGAAAACTGTTGTGCCATCCGAACCAATGCGTCGTAGGCAGCTTGGTCTCCGTGCGGGTGGTATTTACCCAATACGTCACCCACCACGCGTGCGGACTTTACGGGCTTAGCCCCCGACTGCAGCCCCATGGCCTGCATGGCGTAAAGGATTCTGCGCTGGACAGGCTTTTGTCCATCCCCCACATCGGGTAATGCACGCCCCCGTACCACGGAGACGGCGTAATCAAGATAAGCCTGCTCAGCGTACAGGCCAAGGGTCAAGGATGCATCCGCATCGCTTGGGTCAAACAAACCAGGTTGGGAACCGTCAGTCATTTAGATATCAACCTCTGCGAGATTGCCTTTTTCTTCAAGCCAAGTGCGACGGGCGCCAGACTCGCCTTTACCCATCAACATGTCAAACATTTGTGTCGTTGCAGTCTGATCGAGTGCACCGTAACCGACCGGCAACATGCGCCGGGTGTCGGGATTCATCGTCGTTTCCCAGAGCTGGACTGGACTCATTTCACCGAGGCCTTTAAAACGACTAATGTCCCAAGATCCTTCTTTGACCCCTTCTTTGCGAAGCTTGTCTTGCACCGCATCAAGTTCACCTGTATCAAGGCAATACACTTTACGAGCAGGTCGTTTTCCCAGCGCAGGAACGTCTACCCGGAACAGTGGTGGACGCGCGACAAAGACATGACCGGCCTCGACCAAACGCGGAAAATGCTTATAAAAAAGCGTCAATAAGAGCACCTGGATATGCGAGCCATCCACGTCAGCGTCGGAGAGGATACAAACGCGACCATATCTCAAACCAGACAAGTCTGGTGTGTCATTCGGTCCATGCGGATCCACGCCAATCGCCACAGCAATATCGTGAATTTCAGTGTTTGCAAACAAGCGATCCCGATCGACTTCCCAAGAATTGAGCACCTTGCCTCGCAAAGGCAAAATGGCTTGGAACTCCTTATCCCGCCCCATTTTGGCAGAGCCACCTGCGGAATCGCCCTCGACGAGAAATACTTCGGTACGTGCCGTGTCAGACGACTCGCAGTCAGTTAACTTGCCAGGTAACACCGCAACGCCGGAACTCTTGCGCTTTTCAACCTTTTGAGCTGAACGCGCGCGCGCCTGAGCCTGTCGGATGGCGAGCTCGGCCAGTTTCTTGCCGTATTCAACGTGGCTATTGAGCCAGAGATCCAGGGAGGTGCGGACAAAGCCCCCCACCAGGCGCACCGCATCTCGGCTATTTAAACGTTCTTTAATCTGGCCCTGAAACTGTGGGTCGAGCACTTTTGCGGACAACACAAAGCTTGTCCGAGCAAAGACGTCTTCGGGGAGGAGTTTGACGCCTTTAGGCAACAAACTGTGCAATTCAGCGAAGCCTTTGACCGCAGCAAAGAGACCTTCCCGCAAACCAGACTCGTGCGTGCCACCCGCGGGGGTTGGAATAAGGTTGACGTAAGACTCACGCACCACGCTACCCTCATCGGCCCAAGCCACGACCCACTGTGCCCCCTCACCTTCAGCAAAATTTTCGTGCTCTGCGGAAGCAAATTGCTCTCCACTAAAAAGCGGCACGCGCAACTCAAGCCCTTGGAGGGCTTCTGTCAAATAACCCGCCAAGCCATCCTGGTATTGCCAGGTTCGCGATTCACCCGATTTTTCATTGAGATAGGTGACTTTGACACCGGCCATCAACACCGCTTTGCTGCGCAATAAATGCATCAGCTCATGGGTCGGAATACCAGGAGAGTCAAAAAACGAAACATCCGGCCAAACGCGAACGCGGGTGCCAGACTTTTTTCTGGCTAATTCGGGCATCACTTTGAGAGGCTCTTGGACATCGCCGTTGGCAAAAACCATGCAATGCGCTGCACCTTCACGCCATACAACCAATTCGAGTCGGATAGACAAGGCGTTGGTGACTGAGACACCCACACCGTGCAGTCCACCGGAAAATGCATACGCCCCACCGCCCTTTTTGTCGAACTTTCCTCCAGCGTGTAAGCGCGTAAAAACTAACTCTGCAACAGGCGCCTTTTCCTCGGGATGCATGCCCACTGGAATGCCGCGACCATCATCTTCGACAGTGATGCTGCCATCTGTATGCATGGTGACTTGGATATGCTTTCCAAAGCCCGCTAATGCTTCGTCTGCCGCGTTATCAATCACCTCTTGGATGATATGAAGAGGATTTTCCGTGCGGGTATACATGCCAGGTCTTTGACGGACCGGCTCAAGCCCTTTTAGTACGCGGATGGATGATTCGTTATAGGACTTCGTACTCAAGTTATCCCCAAGGTCTGTGGAAAAGATTGCCCATTTTACGGAAATTGACAATTGAGGCACAGAAAGGACCGACATGCTCAATAATTAAGCAGTATTTCTTGTCCCGTCAAAACCGAGGATCGCCCAAAAGCATCCTTTTTATGCATCTGTCCGACATAAATTGTGCTTTAATGAGTAAATACTATTTTAAAGTGTCCTATTGCAAGCGATCTATCGCCGATTCTGACGGACGTGTCTGACAGTCGTACAGACCCTTCACTGAACTACCCTAGAGAAAACCATGAGTGAACACATTAAAAACGTGAGCGATGACAGCTTTAACGTAGACGTATTGCATGCCTCTCAACCTGTACTGGTTGATTATTGGGCTGCATGGTGCGGCCCGTGCAAGATGATTGCACCGATTCTCGAAGAAATCTCCACTGAATTTGCTGGTAAAGTTACTGTTGCAAAGCTCAATGTTGACGAAAATCAAGAAACTGCCGCCAAATTTGGTGTCCGTGGCATTCCAACGCTGATGTTATTTAAAAACGGTGAAGTTGTAGCGACGAAAGTTGGTGCCCTTTCCAAATCCCAATTAACAGAATTTCTAAATAGCGCGATCTAACTTGTTTTCACGCGCGGGCCCGTCCGAGGCCCGCCACCGACTCTACTTAGCGCGCGTCAAACCCTCCCTTAATCGATCCCCGTCTTCTATTGTGAAGTCACTTTTCCAGATAAAAATCAATGCACCTCAATGAACTGAAGGCGCAGCACGTTTCGCAGCTGCTCGAAATGGCCGCCGGCCTCGAAATTGAAAACGCAAACCGCTTACGCAAACAAGAGCTGATGTTTGCCATTATGAAGCGGCGCGCAAAACAAGGCGAGCAAATTTTTGGTGATGGCGTACTTGAAGTCCTGCCAGATGGTTTTGGATTTTTGCGTTCACCCGATACCTCATACTTAGCGAGCACTGACGATATCTATATTTCTCCCTCGCAAATTCGCCGCTTTAATTTGCATACTGGAGACTCTATCGAGGGCGAGGTTCGCACCCCAAAAGATGGAGAGCGTTACTTCGCGCTGGTCAAAGTCGACAAAGTCAATGGCTTTCCTCCAGAAGCAATCAAACATCGAATTATGTTTGAAAACTTGACGCCTCTGCATCCTGATAAGGTCATGACGCTCGAGCGTGATATCAGAAGCGAAGAAAATTTTACAGGCCGCATCTTGGACATCTTTGCGCCAATCGGTAAAGGCCAACGTGGTTTGATTGTGGCGAGTCCAAAGTCAGGCAAGACCGTGATGATGCAGCATATTGCACACGCCATCACAGCAAACTATCCCGACGCAGTCATGATTGTGATGTTGGTCGATGAGCGTCCCGAAGAAGTCACTGAAATGCAGCGCACTGTCCGCGGTGAAGTCGTCGCCTCAACATTTGACGAGCCCGCCACACGCCATGTCCAGGTCGCCGAAATGGTGATTGAACGTGCGAAACGTTTGGTTGAAATGAAAAAGGATGTGGTGATTTTGCTGGACTCAATCACACGACTTGCACGCGCTTACAACACGGTTGTTCCTGCATCCGGAAAAGTGCTGACGGGTGGTGTCGATGCAAACGCACTCCAGCGTCCAAAGCGCTTCTTTGGTGCAGCACGTAACCTTGAAGAAGGTGGCTCTTTGACCATCATCGGTACGGCCTTGATCGAAACAGGCAGCCGCATGGACGAAGTGATTTACGAGGAATTTAAAGGCACGGGCAATTCAGAAATTCACCTGGAGCGTCGTTTAGCTGAAAAACGCGTTTACCCTGCAATCAATCTCAACAAATCAGGCACGCGCCGCGAAGAATTGTTGATCAAGCCTGACTTGCTACAAAAGGTATGGGTATTGCGTAAATTCATCCATGATATGGATGAAGTGGCTGCAATGGAATTCATCATGGACAAGATGCGTTCTACAAAGAATAATGCTGAGTTCTTTGACATGATGAAGAAATAAATTTACCCCCCAGTAACATCAACCTGAGTGGGTACGGGTGTAGGCACACCAATTGGGATGATCTCAGGCTCATCCCAAGGTCCTTTTACCTCATATTTCGCACTCATCGCCCGCTCAATCGGATTACGCAATAAAAACTGCGATACCAGTGCACTTAGACCGGCAATTGGATTCACTACAAAAGCGGTCGCCACTGCGGCACCACTCATATCTAAGATAGGCCGAACATCCGCTACCATGTCCCACGCCTTTTGATTTAGGTCTGAACCCCCTGTCAGCCCAATACGTGCAATGGGGCTGCGCACCACTAGGTCTTTTGTGTTGACGATGCCATGCGTTAAAGCAAGTTCCCCGCGAATACTGTTCCACGGAAATCCATCCTTAAACTCATCGCCAGTACGAAAGTTAAAACTCAAAATTCTCTGAAGCGACTGCAGTGAAAGTACCTCAAGCAGTCGGGCGCTACGAGAATTAACGTGTTGAAACACACCGTCCTTTAGGTCAACCGTAACTTGCCCATTTAAACCTCCATAGGTATAGACCCAAGGAAAGTTCCTCCAGTTGATCTTTGCAGCAATGGTTCCGGAGCCTTCAGCAGCACGGTTTTCATGACCCATCTGATCTGAGAGCTTACCTAGATTGTTAATGTCGACCTGCCCATCGAGACTGACACCTCGCTCTGCGCCCTTAAGAAGCCAAGAACCCTTAGCGGTCATTTTGGCATGAGGATTGGTGATTTCCAGCTTGTTGATATTCCAGCTTGATCCGTTATCCGTGTTGTCGCCTACAAGATGCAAGGTACCCAAGCGACTGCCATACAAGGTGAAGTCATCGACCGTCAGATCAATCGCAGGCATCGACGACCACTGCTTGTCGTCAATCACTTCGGTTTTGGGAGGCTCGCCTGCTGATGTGCCCTCTGTCCCCACTGACAACTTAGAGAACTTGGCCACCACGGGGCCCACTACCCCCCCTGCGCCTGTTGCCCAGGACGCAACGCCTTGCGTCTCTCTTGACTCAAGGCGAGCAGACCATTTTTTAGCCGTTGTTTTACTCAGCATTAAATCGAGCTGATGTAACGTGAGTTCGGCAAAAACAAATTCGGGTGATCGCACTCTTAACTGAGTCAACTCTGGAAATAGTGTCGATGTAGAAGGAGATGCGGGTTGTTTTGAAGGCGCGGTTAATTGATCTGTGAGCGCTTTCCAATCATCCCAGATGACACGATCAAGGCCAAGGTTGACAGAGAGCCCTGAAGCGGGCAGCACGGCGGCACCTCCCATGACGACGGCACCACGTGAAAAGTAGGGCTGGCCCCGTCTATTAGGGGTATGTTCAAAACGACCATTCAAGAGATTGGCCAAGCTGAAGGTCAGCGAGGTGCGGTCAGCTTTACTATTGCGTGTGCTTTGCAGACGAACAGAAAGTGGGCGCTTTTGTGTTGCAGACTTGCCCAAGGGTGGAGGCAGCTTGATGGCGAGCCCTTCTAGACTGGATCTGACCTCAAGATCAAGACTGCCCGTCTCAGTGCCTTTAATATCAGCCTGATAGTGCGTACTACCCGTCACTGCTAAGAGTGCACTCAAGTTTTGGTGTTTTTCACTTGCGATTGTCGTCAACTCCCCCTGCACGGCCAAACTGCGCTTGCTGGAGCCCCATTCTCCTGAAAGGGTGACAGGACCGCCTAGTGCCTCGCCGCGGAGCTCTTTAACCACCAACATTTCATCCGTAAAGTCGATCAGTCCATTAATTTTCTCGACTGGGATGCCCTCTTTTGACAGGGCAGCCGATGCGTCAGCCAATTTAAATTGACCTTTGACCATCGTAGTGCGCTGCTCATGGAAGTTGAAGTCAACCGCCAACGGCATGGAGGCTTGCCCCTTTATTTCAATTGTATCGACTTCAAAACCAAGTGCGTGTGCGGCAGGCGTTCTTCTAAACACAGCAAGATAATCCTGGGCCAAGCTAAAACTATTCAGTCGAATTGACATATTGGGATTGAATTCAAGATTAGGGGCGCTGAACTCAAACCCGGAAATTTGCATAGGTCGACCATGCATCCCCATTATGTGAGCTTGATCGCTTTTGATAGAAAGCCCAAGTTTATTCATCTCGACTCGCCCGTTCGCGATAGTCAAAGCTGGCCAACGCGGCTGATTAGGATCAGTCAGGTCATAGTCGACAACGAGGTCATTGAGTTGCCCCTCAAGCCGAAAAATCCCAGCCTCTTTGCCGGGAGCATTAAAAGGAAAATTCAACAAATCACCTTGCAGTGTGAGGGCAAGCTGACTCACGGTACCACCTTGAAGTGCGCGGCGTAACCATTCCCTCGTCTCGGTATTGGCTTGGGTCGTGACATATTGATAGAGCTTAGTCGGATCGGCTTTGCCTATCGTTCCCGCAAGATCGACGATGCCAGGCGAGGTGTCTTTACCCTGTGTCCAAGTCCCATGAAGCTCTGCATTGAGCGCGTCTGATTCGATGTTGAGACGAGTCACGTTGAGGTAAAGCTTTTGATGATCGTTAAGGCTCCACTGCGTGTTGGCCTTAACGTTTCCAATCACTACTTTACGGGGTTCGAACAGATTGCTTTCAAGTGCGAATGCTTCACTAGTTAACGAAAAGGAGGCACCCATCCGAGTCGAACTGCGATCAAATATCGGCCATTTTTTTTCTGGTAATAAATCGCCAAACCAGCCACTAAAGTGCATTTGAAGCTTATCAGCGTGAATACTTGTCGGGTCATCACCGTCTAAAGAGAGCATCACATTGGCGCCTGCCACATCGATATCTGCACGACCAAAGTGTCCCGAAGACATTTTCATCCACATCCGAGTGGCAAAACGACCTTGTATGTTGGGCATATCGAGCCACGGTTGCCAGGCGCTGGGAAGTGCGTCGTTGATTTCAATATAAATTTCAGCTTCCCCCTGCTCAGTTGAGGCAAGTGGATTTAAAAAATTATCTATTCGCGCGACAAGCTCAAGCGAGCTTCCAAGCTCAGGAGGTAGGCTGCCACTGATGCGGAGCTGATGTCGGAAGATACTATTCGATATGCTGAAATCGATTCCGGCGATGACAAGCTCTGGTGCACTTCTAAATTGATCATCCCAAGCAAAGGTTGCATTACGAACAACGATTTCCCCCTGAGTCAGCAACCATCTTAAGGCAGGCGTATTTGCGGAAAAACTAACTTTTTCATCACTCTGCGCGTCCAACACACTGCCTGCAAGCACAAACAGACCGTCAGTTCTTCGGCTAGCAGAGAGATGGACACCATTAATCTCAAGCTGTCGCAGTCGAATATCCAACGCGAAGAGACTTCGCCAAGACACGACCGCAAAAGCATCGGGCACATATAAAAGTTCTTGATTGGTTGTACGGTCTCGCAACCTGAGGTTTTCAAGCGCCAAACTTGGGTTGAGCCCAGACCAGCTTGCCGCAATCTCCCCCATCGTCACCTGAGCACCCAATGCGTCTGACAAGCGCCTCTCGATCTCTGGGCGCCAAGTATTGATATGGGGCAGCACCAGATAGCGCACACCTAACATCGTTGTGGCTGCTGCAAAATAAAGCATCAGCAGCCCAATAATCAAGGTACGAAGCGTTTTTTGAAAAAGTAACAAAACTTGGTCAAACCTTTAAAATAATTATCCGGAACAAAAGCGCAACATATGCGTAGGTCGATAGACTGGCATTGAGGTATCGTTGAAACTTTATGCTTGACCGATACCGTTACCTCTTATTCTAACTTGACGATACGCCTTCCCATGACTGAATCACATTTGACGCACGCAATGGCATGGTCTGGCGTATTACGCCGTTTAAACAGCGCCAACCCAGATTTCATTGACTGGCTCCAAACTGCCCTAAAGGATGCGGTCAACGCCGAACGTATTGCCCATTGGTTTACTGAACTTGCAGGCCAATCCGCACCTGATGCCTTCATGGACATCGCGCAATGCAAGAAAGTTCTACGACTTCTTCGCAAGCGAACGTTTTACACGTTAATGGTGCGCGACTTGGGCGGTCAGGCTGACCTTGAGGAGGTGGTGTGCGCTATGACTGCGCTTGCGGACCTGTGCGTCAGCCAAGCCTACCGCAGCGCACTGCAAGACCTCCTTCCCACTCATGGCGTCCCTAGGGATCCTGCCTCGGGATTACCTCAGGAAATGATCATTATTGGCATGGGTAAACTTGGTGGTTGTGAGCTCAACGTTTCTTCTGATATTGATTTAGTCATGCTTTACGGCGAAGAAGGCGAAACGGATGGCGTACGACCGATTAGTCATCATGAGTTTTATGCCAAACTCACCCGAAAGATGATGCCCATACTTTCTGAAGCGGATGCAGATGGACAAGTCTTTAGGACAGATCTGCGCTTGCGTCCGGATGGTGATTCTGGTCCAGTTGCTTGGAGCCTGGACGCGTTTGAACAGTATCTCTTTACGCAGGGTCGGGAGTGGGAGCGCTATGCATGGTTAAAAGGACGCGTCATTCCTGCCAAAGGTTTCGATCAGAGCGACTCAACAGCCAGCCTGCAACAAGCAGAGAGTCTGAGACTGCCCTTTGTGTATCGAAAATATTTTGACTTTGATGCCTTGGCGGCTCTGCGGGCGTTACGTGAGCGTATTCGGCAAGACTGGCAGCGCAAAGCGTTGACGCGCCCCGGGGTCGAATCCACCCACAACATCAAACTCGGGGATGGCGGCATCAGAGAAATTGAGTTTGTTGTACAGCTTTCTCAACTCATTCGCGGTGGCCGAATGCCGGCACTCCAACAAAGAGGACTGCTGTCGGCCCTCGAAGTACAAAAACGTGTCGGCATTCTCACTGAAGAAAATGCGGATAAGCTCGCGCAAGCCTATTGTTTTTTACGTCGGGTCGAACATGCGCTTCAATACGCCGAAGATGCGCAAACGCACCTATTGCCGCAAACACCTGAAAGAATGTCTGAGCTCGCTGCGGCAATGCGTATGACGCTCAAGGATTTTGAGTACACACTCAAACAACATCGCGACTTTGTCGAGCAAACGTTTCGCAATGCCTTTCGCATCGCAGGCCTTGAAGATGATCGACCGTCAGTGGACAGCGCGCCGAATGGCCAGCCGTTACAAAACTCACCTCCTGCGCAATCCGTCGAAGGCTCTGTACTCGAGCAAAATATTAAAAAATTCGAAGATCAGGCGAGTGCACTGACCACTCGGATTGACAGTTTTCTTGAGGGGCATCGTATTCGTGCGCTATCCACGACTAGTCGTAATCGCATTGATACTCTACTACCGATTGCACTTCATGCAGCCCTTCAAACCCAACAACCGATGGTCACTGCGCTGCGGCTATTGGATTTGATCGAATCAATTGCGCAACGCAGTGCTTATGTCGCCTTGCTAGCCGAATATCCTGAGACGCTTGCGCGCATTGCGCGCATGATGGCCGCAAGCCCTTGGGCTGCACAATACCTCACTCAAAACCCTGTCGTGCTGGATAGCTTAATCGCGTGGCGAGCGCTCATGGAGCCGATTGATTACACACGTGTGCAAACCGCCATGCGTGCAGATCTTGATGCCTGTCTATTGCCTGATGGTAATGCCGATGTTGAGCAACAAATGAATATGATGCGCGATATTCAGCGGCAAATCAGCTTTCAGCTGCTCGCACAAGATCTTGAGGGTGTGTTGACCGTTGAACAACTCGGCGATCAGCTTTCTGCGCTGGCAGATATGCTCCTCAACGAAACCTTGTCTAGAGTATGGCCTCTCGTCGCCAAACCGGATGACCAAGGAACTCCCCCGCCGATGAGAATGGCCATCATTGCCTATGGACGGCTCGGTGGCAAAGAACTTGGCTACTCTTCTGATTTAGATCTAGTCTACTTGTATGACGATACACGTGAGGATGCGACCGAGATTTACACAAAACTTGGTCGCCGTATGACCTCTTGGTTGTCGACAATGACTTCTTCTGGTCGTCTTTATGAGGTAGATGTCCGATTGAGACCAGATGGCGATGCGGGTCTGCTTGCCGTCTCTGTCGAGGCATTTAAAACGTATCAATTCAACAAGGCTTGGCCCTGGGAACATCAGGCGATTACACGGGCGCGTTTTGCCGCAGGCGACGCCAGCGTTGGACAAGCGTTTGAGGAAATCCGACAAGAAGTACTCACGCTTAAGCGCGAACCGGAATCCTTTGCTGAAGAAGTGCGACAAATGCGTAAAAAAATGACGGTGGGACATCCGAATACAACCCAAGACTTTGACATCAAACATGACGCTGGCGGCATGGTTGACCTTGAATTTGTCACGCAATATCTCGTGTTAACCGAG
>CAMAYM010000051.1 GCA_945862495.1 Bordetella parapertussis
AACTGACTGACGGAAAGCACGATGTGATGTTGTTCTCCGATTCGGGCAAGGCAGTACGCTTTGACGAAAATGACGTGCGTCCAATGGGCCGTAACGCCCGCGGTGTGCGCGGCATGATGCTCGAAGAAGGGCAGCAAGTCATTGCCATGCTGGTATCGGGTGATGAGTCGCAAACGGTCTTGACTGCGACACAAAATGGCTTTGGCAAGCGTACGCCGATCACGGAGTACACGCGTCATGGCCGTGGTACGAAGGGCATGATTGCCATTCAGACTTCGGCGCGTAACGGTAAAGTTGTGGGCGCTGTCCTGGCCAACGCGACAGACGAAATCATGCTCATCACGACGGGCGGCGTGTTGGTGCGCACCCGAGTGGCAGAGATTCGTGAAATGGGTCGTGCAACGCAAGGCGTCACCTTAATTAGCGTTGATGACGGCAGCGAGTTGTCTGGTGTGCGCAGGGTTGTTGAAAGCGATGTGGATGATGATGTGGATGCGGATCAAGCCGCCGCAGCGGATTCAACTGCAACCGACTCAACTGCTGGCGATGCTGCGAAGCCGAGTGCTTCTGCAGGAACGACAGATGAGGCTGGGTCGGAGTCCTAATATGGCGCGTCCCTGGAATTTTTCTGCAGGGCCGTCCGCAATGCCTGAGTCTGTTCTCAAGCAGGCTGCGGCGGAAATGTTGGACTGGCACGGCTCTGGCATGTCCGTGATGGAAATGAGTCATCGTGGCAAACAGTTCGTGGAAATCTGCTCTCAGGCAGAGTCAGATTTACGCGAACTGCTCGCGGTATCAGATGATTATGCGGTTCTGTTCATGCAGGGTGGCGCGACCGCTGAAAATGCGATTGTTCCGCTTAATTTGCTCGGACGGGCTCCACAGCCCAAGGCTGATTTTGTTATCAGCGGTATTTGGTCCAAAAAGTCCCTCCAGGAATGTCAGCGTTATGGCGATGCGCAAGTCGCAGCAACAAATGCCGTAGAGTCTATTGTTAGCGATGTCCGGCAAAATCCGGGTACGTGGTTGCCTGAGTCCAAAACGTGGCGTGTGCGTCCGGATGCTGCATATCTTCACTTGTGCAGCAACGAGACCATTGGTGGTGTTGAAACCATGGATTGGCCTGCAATGGCTGACTTAGGTGCGGCAGATGTCCCCTTAGTGGTGGATGCGTCCTCGCACTTTTTGTCTCGCCCCATGCCAGTGAGCAAAACAGGGATGATCTTTGCGGGTGCTCAGAAAAATGCGGGACCTGCTGGACTGACAGTCGTCATTGTGCGTCGCGATTTAATTGGACACGCGCTTCCAATTTGTCCTTCCGCTTTCGATTACGCCAATGTTGCGCGTGAACAATCCATGTTCAATACGCCCCCTACGTATGCCATCTATATTGCAGGCTTAGTATTTAAGTGGCTTAAAGAGCAGGGTGGTTTAGCAGAGATGGAGCAACGCAACATTGCAAAATCATCCCTGATTTATAGTTACTTTGATCAGAGTCATTTTTATACTGTTCCCGTGCATCCTTCAGTGCGCTCCAGAATGAATGCTCCGTTTTTCTTGCCCGATACGGCGCTTGAGACAGACTTTTTGGCGGGTGCTGAGGCGCGTGGTTTGATGCAATTAAAAGGTCATAAAAGCGTGGGCGGGATGCGCGCTTCGATCTATAACGCCATGCCATTAGAGGGTGTGACAGCACTCATTGATTATCTCAAGGACTTCGAGCGCGCCCATGGATGAGTCATTGCAAGCCCAGCTATTACCTTTGCGCCAGCGCATCGATCAGATCGACGCTGAAATTTTAGACTTGCTAAACAAACGCGCTAAAACAGCGCAGGAAGTTGGCCAAGTTAAACATGCCCATCATGCCGAAGGTCCCGTTTTGCGGCCCGAACGTGAGGCGCAAGTGATTCGACAGCTCCAGCAGCTTAATCGCGGACCCTTTCCTTCCGAGGCCGTTGCATCAGTGTGGACCGAGGTGATCTCGGCTTGTCGCGGTCTTGAGCAGTCCTTGACCGTTGCATTTCTCGGGCCTGCAGGATCCTTTTCCGAGCAGGCTGCCTTTGAGCACTTTGGTCGTTCAGTCACAGGCTTGCCTTGTCCGTCTTTTGACGAGGTGTTTAGAGCGGTGGAGGCGGGTGCTGCCCAAGTAGGCATGGTGCCGGTTGAAAACTCTACCGAAGGGGCTGTCAATCGCACGCTGGATTTGCTGTTGGGCTCATCGCTCCGTATCTTAGGGGAGCGTTCCTTGTTGATCCGTCACTGCTTGTTGAGCAAGTCCGGCAACATGCAGGGCATTACCAAAATTCTGGCGCATCCCCAGGCACTGGCACAGTGTCAAAACTGGCTCAATCGAGAGTATCCAGGCATTCCTCGCGAACCGGTTTCCAGCAACTCCGAAGCGGCGCGCCTCGCCTCTCTCGATCCTACGATTGCGGCCATTGCAAGCGATGTGGCGGCTCAAACTTGGGGTCTCGAGATCGTAGCCTTAGGTATTCAGGACGACTCTCAAAATAGGACGCGTTTCTTGGCGATTGGAAAGCTTGAAATTCTGCCCAGCGGACGCGACAAAACGAGTGTGATTCTTGCCGTGCCCAATCGCGCGGGTGCGGTGTATCAAATGTTATCGCCCCTATCGGAAAATGGCGTATCCATGACGAGATTTGAGTCGCGCCCTGCGCGTACGGGTCAGTGGGAGTATTACTTCTATGTTGATCTCGAAGGGCATTGTGAGGATGCGCGCGTCAAAAAGGCGCTCGCGACACTGGCGTCCCAATGTGCCTTTTATAAGTTGTTAGGGTCTTATCCCGCACAATAGTCGCATGTTGAGTGTGTCGCGCTTATTCAGATTTGCGATGCAATCATTTTCTCAATTCAGTAATGTAGGTGTCCCCATCATGTCCGCTCAAGACTCTGTATTGATTCCGCCACCCCATATCGCTGCGATCGCGCCTTACCAAGCCGGTAAGCCTATTGAGGAGCTTGCGCGGGAGTTTGGACTGGATCCTTCCGGCATCGTCAAGCTCGCCTCTAATGAAAACCCACTCGGCATGCCGGAGTCTGCGCGACGCGCAATTGCCGAGGCGATTGCAGGCTTGGGGCGTTATCCAGATCCAGCGGGTTTTGACCTTAAAAAAGCGTTGTCCGAGCGTTATAGCGTTGCACAAAACTGGCTGACCTTGGGGAATGGTTCGAATGACATTCTTGAATTGGTTGCCTCTGCTTTGCTTGAGCCAGACAGCTCGGTTGTTTACTCGCAGTTTGCTTTTGTGGTGTATCGCTTGGCTACACAGGCTCGCGGTGCTGAGCATATCGTGGTCCCCGCGAAAGAGCACGGGCATGATCTACCCGCCATGCTTGAGTCCATTCGGGACAATACGCGCTTGGTGTTTATTGCGAACCCCAACAATCCCACGGGGACATATTTATCTAACGACGCCATTGAGTCTTTTCTGGCTGCAGTGGCCGCAAGGCATGGTACGCGCGTCACCGTTGTGTTGGACGAGGCGTATAACGAGTTTCTTGAACCCGAATTGCGTGTGGATAGCGTTGGCTTGGTGAAGCGTTATCCCAACCTGCTTGTGTCGCGTAGCTTCTCTAAGGCCTATGGTTTGGCGGGTTTGCGGGTAGGTTTCGGTGTGGCGCAGCCGGTATTGACGGATTTACTCAATCGGGTCCGACAGCCGTTCAACGTCAATTCGCTCGCCCAAGCTGCAGCAATCGCAGCGCTTGGAGACACTGCGTTTTTAAAAGAGAGCTTCGAAGTCAATCGTGCTGGCAAGGCCCAGTTACAGGGTGCCTTTGAAGCGCTTGGTTTGACCTATTTGCCGAGCTACTCTAATTTTGTGTTGGTCAAGGTGGGAGACGCCGCACAGGTGAATCTTGAGCTGCTCAAGCGTGGCGTCATTGTACGTCCAGTCAAGGGAGATGGTTTGCCCGAGTGGCTGCGTGTCTCGATTGGTTTGCCTCAAGAAAATGAAAAGTTTATTGAGGCGCTGACAGCCATCATGAAACAGTTAGCGGCATGAACGCATTCAAAATTGACACCGTTGCAGTGATTGGCGTCGGTTTGATCGGAGGCTCGTTTGCGGCTGCCCTCAAACAGGCGGGTGCGGTGGGTAAGGTACTCGGTGCAGGCCGTCGACCTGAGACCTTGGAAGAGGCTGTGCGTCTTGGTTTGATTGACGAGATTGTGAGTGACAAAGAGGCGGCGCAACGTGCAGATTTAATTTTTGTCGCAGCACCAGTCGGAGCCTTCGAAGCAATTTTCAAGGCTCTCGCCCCTTGGTTGGGTCCCAAGACCATCATCACTGATGGCGGTAGTACCAAGCAAAATGTGATCGAAGCTGCGCGCATAGGTTTGCAGGCACGTATTGCACAATTTGTACCGGGCCATCCAATGGCAGGGTCGCATGAAAAGGGTCCTCAAGCGGCCGATCCCAAACTTTTTGTCGGGCGCCGCGTCATGCTGACGCCCTTGGTTGAAAACCACCCTCAGGATATCGAGACTGTGCGGGCAGCGTGGCAAGCATGTGGCGCCAACGTGGTGTCAATTGAGCCTTCGCAACATGATGGGGTAGTGGCTGCCATCAGTCATTTGCCACATTGGGTTGCTGCGCTTTTTATGGAATATGTCACGCAAAGCGATGATGCAACGCTTAAGTTGCAGACGGCAGGCTCTGGTTTTAGAGACTTTACCCGCGTTGCACAGGGCTCCGCAGAAATGTGGCGTGATATTTTTATTGCAAATCGTCCTGCCATGTTGGCGGAATTACAAGCGATGAAAGCAGTCTTTGAGCGGGCAGAGCATGCTCTGCGAGAAAATGATGCGTACTGGCTAAAAGACATGCTGGATCATGCTTCCAAAGCGCGACGTGATTGGCAGGATCAGGGATCATGAGCCGCTTAGCATTTTTGGATCTAGCCCACGCCAAGCGGGCACAGGGAACAGTTGCGTTGCCCGGATCAAAAAGTATTTCCAATCGGGTGTTGTTGTTGTCAGCCCTTGCGCAAGGTACCACTCGCATAAAAGGGTTATTGGCCTCTGACGATACGGCAGTGATGTTGGCTGCACTCAAACAGCTTGGGGTTCAGGTCGATACGCATTCCCCTGATTCTGTCAGCGTGACGGGTGTTGCACGTTTTCCTGTCAAGGATGCGCAACTCTTTATGGGCAACGCCGGTACGGCCATTCGCCCATTGACCGCTGCGCTTGCGGTGATGGGTGGGCATTACACCTTGTCAGGCGTGCCACGCATGCATGAGCGTCCTATTGGTGACTTGGTTGAGGGTTTGCGTGAAATGGGCGCGCGCATCCACTATTTAGACCAGCAAGGATATCCCCCGATTGAGATTCTGGAGCCCGATCATTTAAATGATCGCGTGCGCGTGCAGGGGTCCGTATCCAGCCAGTTTCTCACTGCAGTATTAATGGCAGCACCGCTTGCTGTTGCGCGTTCTGGTCGCGCGTTGACGGTAGAGGTTATCGGTGAGCTGATATCTAAGCCCTACATCGACATTACGTTAAATTTGATGGCGCGTTTTGGTGTGGTGGTCGAGCGGCAGGGATGGCAGCAGTTTGTGATTCACGCTGACGCCACGTATCGCTCACCGAGCCATATCTTTGTGGAGGGTGATGCATCTTCTGCTTCGTATTTTCTTGCGTTGGGTGCGATTGGTGGTGGTCCTGTTCGTGTAGAGGGCGTTGGCGCCCAAAGTATTCAGGGCGACGTTGCTTTTGCTGACGTGATCCAAGCCATGGGTGCGCAGGTCCGTCGCGAGGCGGCCTCGATTGAGGTGACAGGTATCAATGTGGCCGCGGGTCAGCGACTCAAGGCGTTTGATACGGATTTCAACCTCATTCCGGATGCGGCCATGACTGCGGCGGCGCTCGCCCTATATGCGGATGGCCCATGTACCTTGCGAAATATCGCGAGCTGGCGTGTCAAAGAAACGGATCGCATTCACGCGATGGCAACAGAGTTGGGCAAATTGGGTGCCCGCGTAGAAACTGGGCCAGACTGGTTGCGGGTCTATCCCGTCGAGCCAGGTCAATGGCAAGATGCTGCGATCGATACCTACGATGATCATCGTATCGCCATGTGTTTTTCCTTAGCGGCCTTTGGTCAGTCAAACGTGCGCATCATGGATCCTGGCTGTGTGAGCAAAACATTTCCAACGTATTTTGAAGTCTTAAACGGTTTGTTGACATGAAGACCTTGGCACCCGTCATCACGATCGATGGCCCGACGGCCTCTGGTAAAGGAACTGTGGCCCAGCGAGTCGCCTCCAAACTGGGCTGGGGCGTGTTGGACAGTGGTGCGCTTTACCGACTCACTGCATTAGCCGTGCTTCAACATAACGTGGATCCAGCAGATGCGCTGGCTGTCGCTAAAGTGGCGCAGGGGTTACAGGTCGAATTTCATTCCAACGGCGTGCTTCTTGCTAGCCAAGAGGTCTCAGCACTGATTCGCCAAGAGCACGTCGGTAATTTAGCCTCTCGTTTGGCGCCCAATCCCTTGCTGCGTGAGGCTTTATTGGCGCGTCAGCGAGCGTTTAGAGTTGGCGCGGGCTTGGTTGCTGATGGTCGCGACATGGGCACGATAGTTTTTCAAGACGCCAATTTAAAGATTTTCTTAGTTGCTGACGTATTGGCGCGTGCGCAGAGGCGTTGTAAGCAATTGATCGAAAAGGGAATTTCTGCTAATCTAGAAGACCTGCTTACTGATATGCGTGAGCGAGATGCGCGTGATGTTGAGCGTGCGGTCGCCCCACTTATACCTGCTCAGGACGCCCATGTTGTTGATTCGTCCAATTTGACGATTGAACAAACTGTGCAAATCATCTTTGACCTGTGGTCAAGGGTTTAACCACTCCACCCTAATTTAGGGTGCGCAACCGGCTCCAAAGGCCATCTGGATCTTCCGTACATGTTAACTCAACAAATCTCAACCCAAGCCGGCGAAAGTTTTGCCGCGCTGTTTGCAGCAAGCATCGAAAAACAGGACATGAAATCCGGCGAAGTCATTTCCGCCGAAGTCGTCCGTATTGATCACAACTTTGTTGTGGTCAACGCAGGTCTGAAATCAGAAGCGCTGATTCCGCTCGAAGAATTCCTGAACGATCAGGGCGAGCTCGAAGTCAAACCGGGCGACTTTGTGTCGGTCGCGATTGATTCGCTCGAAAACGGCTACGGTGATACCGTGCTGTCCCGTGATCGTGCCAAGCGCCTGTCGGCCTGGTTGTCGCTCGAGCAGTCGCTCGACAAAAATGAATTGGTCACAGGTACCATCACAGGTAAAGTCAAAGGCGGCCTGACCGTTATGACCGCAGGCATTCGTGCCTTCTTGCCAGGTTCGTTGGTTGATTTGCGTCCTGTCAAGGACACAACGCCCTTCGAAGGCAAGACCATGGAATTCAAGGTCATCAAGCTTGATCGCAAGCGTAACAACGTTGTGTTGTCACGTCGTGCCGTGCTTGAAGCCAGCATGGGCGAAGAGCGTCAGAAACTCCTGGAAAACCTCCAGGAAGGTTCGATCGTCAAGGGCGTTGTCAAAAATATCACCGACTACGGCGCGTTCGTGGACCTCGGCGGTATCGATGGTTTGTTGCACATTACAGATATGGCATGGCGCCGTGTGCGTCACCCATCCGAGGTCTTGACCGTTGGTCAAGAAGTCGAAGCAAAAGTCCTCAAGTTCGACCAGGAAAAGAGCCGTGTTTCGCTTGGCGTCAAACAACTTGGCGAAGATCCATGGGTGGGTCTGGCACGCCGTTACCCACAGCACACACGTCTGTTCGGTAAGGTTACAAACCTCACCGATTATGGCTCATTTGTTGAAGTCGAAGCCGGTATCGAAGGCCTGGTCCACGTGTCCGAAATGGACTGGACCAACAAGAACGTTGATCCACGCAAGGTTGTGACCCTCGGCGAAGAAGTCGAAGTCATGGTTCTCGAGATCGATGAAGACCGTCGCCGTATTTCCTTGGGCATGAAGCAGTGCCGTCAGAATCCATGGGAAGAGTTCGCCTCTAACTTCAAGCGTGGCGACAAGGTCCGTGGCGCGATCAAGTCCATTACTGACTTTGGCGTGTTTGTTGGTTTGCCAGGTGGCATTGATGGTCTGGTTCACTTGTCTGATTTGTCATGGACAGAGACAGGCGAAGAAGCGGTTCGCAACTTCAAAAAGGGCGATGAGCTCGACGCCGTGGTTCTGGGTATTGACACAGACAAAGAGCGTATCTCCCTCGGAGTTAAGCAACTCGAAGGCGATCCATTCAATAACTTCGTAGGCACCTACGACAAGGGCGCTGTTGTCCCAGGTACTGTCAAAGCTGTTGAGCCTAAGGGCGCAACAGTGACGTTGTCTCATGAGGTTGAGGGTTTCCTTCGCGCCTCCGAGATCGCCACTGGCCGTGTCGAAGACGCAACAACAGCCTTGAATGTTGGCGACAACATCGAAGCCATGATCATCAACGTCGATCGTAAAACACGCCAGATCCAGTTGTCGATCAAGGCACGTGATACCGCTGAAACTGCTGACTCCATGCAGCGTATGACTGAAGCCAGTGCTTCTGCGGGTACCACGAACTTGGGCGCATTGCTCAAGGCAAAGCTCGATCAAGCACGCGACACTGAATAAATCCAGTGACTAAGTCAGAACTCATCTCTGCACTGGCGGCCCGCTACTCTCAGTTGGCTGCTCGTGACACAGACTATGCGGTTAAAACCGTTCTTGATGCAATGACCCAAGCCTTGGCTGAAGGTCAGCGCATCGAGATTCGCGGTTTTGGCAGTTTTTCTTTGTCCGAACGTGCACCAAGAGTTGGACGCAACCCCAAATCGGGCGAACAAGTGCTGGTCCCTGGCAAACAGGTGCCTCACTTCAAGGCGGGTAAGGAGTTGCGTGAGCGTGTGGATTTAAGCGAGGAGCCGGCTGTTGTTCTAGCCGGTTAGTTTGAAACCGCCGAAAAGGCGGTTTTTTTATGCGCCAGCCACGTTGCGCGCTTACAATCTCCTTTTGTACTTTTGGAGGATCAGCCATGCGCTACTTCGTCTGGGCCTTGCGCCTGATCGTTTTTCTAGCAGTGCTGCTGTTTGCACTCAAAAATACCAATCCGGTATCCGTGATATTTTTTGACGGCTTAGTGATTCCAAATGTGCCGTTGATCGTTGTCATGCTGTCGACGTTTGTCTTGGGCACGATATTTGGCTTGCTACTGACCGTGCCACCTGCCTTTAAACGCCGCCGTGAGCTTGCGCGTCTTCGTAAAGAAATCGAAAAACTTCAAGCTGCGGCTAACCCCCAAACACAAACAGGGCTATCACCAGATGCCTTGGTGCCTTTGTCACCCATCTAACGTGCATTGCCCCTTTTTATATTGCAGTACTCTCGTTAACTTTCTGGAATGTAGCCGTGGATTTTGAAGCCTGGTGGCTGATTTTCTTGCCGTTATTGTTTGCCTTGGGTTGGATGGCGGCGCGTTTTGATATCAAGCAGATGCTGTCCGAGACTCGCAACCTGCCTGACTCATATTTTCGCGGTTTGAATTTTCTTTTAAACGAAGAGCCTGATCGTGCAATCGACGCTTTCGTCGAGGTGGCCAAACTCGATCCTGAGACCACGGAGCTGCATTTCGCACTGGGAAACTTGTTTCGCAGACGTGGCGAAATGGAACGCGCCATCCGCGTGCACCAAAGTTTGCTCTTTAGAGAGGATTTGCCAATTTCGCAGCGCGACCATGCACAACATGAGTTGGCTCAGGACTATTTAAAAGCCGGCATGTTGGATCGTGCCGAAGAAGCGTTTGCTGTTCTCAAAGACACGAGTTTTGCACTGCCTGCATTACGTGCCCTCATCCGTATTTACGAGTCGGAGCATGACTGGGCGCGCGCCATAATCGCCGTGCAAACCTTGCGAAAACTTGTCAATGAGCCGGTGCCCCAATTGGTGCACTATCACTGTGAACAGGCACAAGCTTTTCTCGCAGAAAAGCCTTCCAATATTGAGCAGGCCCGCGCGGCCCTTGTTCTTGCTGAGGGTGCTGTAGATCAAGCGCAGATGAATGGTTCTACCCCTGCTTTTGTAAGGGTGTCCATGCTCAATGCCAGTATTGCAGCCTCTCTACAGGATTGGATCCAGCAACAGTTTTTCTTGGAGTCTGTTCTGAAGCAAGCCCCCGAATTTGCTGGACTGGTAGCTTCAGAACTGTTTAATAACTACACGGTGCAGGGACAGGCGGCCGAGGGATTGAAGCGTCTTCAGGATCACTACCAACGCTATCCTTCGCTGGATTTGTTTAATGTGGTCTTCAAAGGCTTGCGTACGCAGCAGGGTGTCGAGCAGGCATGGGCCTTTGCGCGTCAAGCCCTCCAGTTACATCCTTCCTTGCTTGGCCTGGATCGTTTGCTCGAAGCAGAGTTGGCACAAAAGCCTGAGAGCGATCAGACCCCTTTGGAGAGTCCGATTCCAGGCGCGGATCTGACACTTTTACGTCGACTCATTCATCGGCATACCCAGCGACTCGATCGTTACGTTTGCGGAACGTGCGGATTTCAGGCGCGTCGCTATTATTGGCAGTGCCCGGGTTGCAACGCTTGGGAAACATACAAACCGCGTAGATTGGAAGAGTTGGAATGAGGCATTTTCCTAAAGAAGCGATTTCTTACGCACGGATCCTTGTGGTCGGTGACATCATGCTTGACCGATACTGGTTTGGAGAGGTGGAGCGTATCTCGCCTGAGGCACCTGTGCCGGTGGTGCGTGTGGTCAAGCGTGAAGACCGGTTGGGCGGTGCGGCAAACGTTGCGCGAAATATTGTCGCGCTTGGTGCACACGCAACACTGGCTGGTTTTGTCGGTGAAGATGAGGCGGCAACTAGTGTGCGTCAATTATTGTCCGAAGCAGGCATTCAAGCACACATGATTACCGACGCTGCACATCCTACGACGCTCAAAATGCGCGTATTGGGTAGGCAGCAACAGTTACTTCGCATTGATTTTGAGGAAAAGCCTACAGTCGCTCTGCTGGATGCACTGCGCGATCAGGTAGAGCATTTGTTGTCCGGACATGATGTGCTTGTGCTCTCTGATTATGCAAAAGGGGCATTAGCCCAGGTCGATTTGCTCATTGCGCTGGCCAGAAAAAAGGGCTTGCCGATTTTGGTGGATCCCAAAGGGACTGATTATCAGCGTTATCGCGGTGCGAGCCTCGTGACGCCCAATCGTAGTGAGATGCAGCAGGCTGTTGGTGTCTGGGGTTCCGAACAAGCACTCACGGACCGTGCGCAGGCATTGCGCGAACAGCTCGAGCTTGATGCTTTGCTCGTGACACGTTCAGAACAAGGCATGACACTTTTCACTGATCAGGGCCGAGAGCATGTCGAGGCTCAGGCACATGAGGTGTTCGATGTTTCAGGAGCGGGTGACACGGTACTGGCCACGCTAGCCGTCATGCGTGCGGCGGGCGTAGATTGGCCCACTGCAATGCACTGGGCCAATAAGGCAGGTGGTATCGTTGTTGGTAAATTAGGTACGTCCATCGTCACAGCGGGAGAGCTTTCATGATCATCGTCACTGGCGCAGCAGGTTTTATCGGTAGCAATATCGTGCGTGGGCTAAATCGCAGAGGCATCACGAATATTTTGGCTGTGGACGATCTGACGGATGGAGACAAGTTCGTCAATCTGGTGGGTGCACAGATTGCTGATTACATGCACAAAGATGATTTTCGTCGTCGTGTGTTGGATGGATCCTTGACAGGTATCCGCGCCGTTTTTCACCAAGGCGCCTGTTCAGACACGACCGAGCGTGATGGGCACTTCATGATGGATAACAATTATCGCGTCACGCTTGAGTTATTTGAATATTGTCAGTCCAAAAAAGTCTCATTGATCTATGCCTCTTCGGCTGCCGTTTACGGAGCAGGCCCTGTGTATATTGAAGACCTCGAAAACGAGCGGCCTCTCAATGTGTATGGTTACTCGAAATTTCTTTTTGATCAGGTCGTTCGTGCCCGAAGTGCGTCGCTCACAGCCCAGGTGGTCGGGTTGCGATATTTCAACGTCTATGGTCCCCAAGAACAACACAAAGGCCGTATGGCCTCCGTGGCGTTTCACAACATGAATCAATTCCTTGCGGAAGGTTACGTTCGACTGTTTGGTGGTTGGGATGGTTACGCGGATGGCGGTCAAATGCGTGACTTTATCTCCGTTCACGATGTGGTCGATGTAAACTTGCACTTCCTTGATCATCCCGAAACCTCCGGAATCTTCAATTGTGGCACTGGACGTGCGCAGCCGTTTAATGATGTGGCGGCTGCCGTGGTCAATGCGATGCGTAGCACCCAAGGTAAAACAACTTTATCGCTTGACGACCTCGTCAAGCAAGGATTGTTGCGTTACGACAATTTTCCAGATGATTTAAAAGGTCGCTATCAGAGCTATACGCAAGCAGATGTAACTGCATTGCGTCAGGCTGGCTTTACAGCGCCCATGCGCGATGTGGAGACTGGTGTTTCAGAGTATGTGCATCAATTGTTTGCGCCACAAAGCTAAAATTTTTCTATGCTTGCGTGAAATCCGCATGGATGAATTGTGTTTTTTCGCAACCTTACCTTCAGTTTGCCCCTCAAGATAGCACTCGAACAACAGACTCATTCCGGGTCTGTTCAAGCGAGTTCATCTCTTGGAGCAAATACCTTCATGAACCCCTTTCTTAAAGACACCGTTGCACAACCTCTTGGTGTGCAGTTCCCAGCACATTGGCGTAAACCTGTAAAAAAACATAGCGTGTCTGGTCTCTCTCGCCGCGCGAGCTTAGCCATGATGGCCGCAGGATTGACGGTTGGAATGCCGGCGCAAGGGCTCGATGTCAATGCCGCTTCTGTTGCACAACTTGAAAGCTTGCGCGGTATTGGTCCGCGTACTGCAAAAATGATTGTTCACGAACGTAGTCGCGCAGGTGCATTTTCCTCAATGGAGGATTTATCTGACCGAGTAAAGGGGCTTGGGGAGCGGCGCGTCCGTGCGCTGAGCCAAGCGGGCCTTGAGGTCAAGTCCGTGCCATCAGGCGCTTCAATGACTGAAGGCAAGGGCAATCTTGTCGTGGATTTGCCCTCGGACACCCGCGATACAAAACGAAAATCTCAGCCCACCGTTGCGAAACCTGAAATTATCGCGCCACAATCTTTCTAAGTTGTGGGTGAGGCGTATGCAGACATTTTGACAAACTTTTGAGTATGATCAGTGCATATGAAAACATATCCTTCTGTCGAAAATACCGTTGGCAATACGCCTCTCGTGCAGTTGCAGAGATTGCCTGGCCTTATAGCGCGCGAGCGCGGCAATATCGTCCTTGGCAAGCTAGAGGGCAACAATCCTGCTGGTTCTGTCAAGGATCGTCCCGCGCTATCGATGATCTTGGGCGCCGAGGCACGAGGTGAAATCAAGCCGGGTGATACGCTCATCGAAGCGACGAGCGGTAACACGGGTATCGCACTTGCGATGACGGCAGCCATGCGTGGCTACAAAATGATTTTGATCATGCCAGATAACCTTTCGGTCGAACGTCGCGCGTCGATGGCAGCCTACGGAGCCAAGTTGATTTTGACCCCGGCTAATCAGGGTGGCATGGAGCATGCGCGAGATCTTGCTGCACGTATGCAATCAGAGGGGCAAGGCAAGGTATTAGATCAGTTTTCAAACCCGGACAATCCGCTCGCACACTTCAATACGACAGGACCCGAGTTGTGGGAGCAAACACAAGGTCGAATTACCCACTTTGTGAGTGCAATGGGTACGACCGGCACCATCATGGGTGTGTCGCGCTATCTTAAAAGTCGTAATCCTGCGATCACGATTGTTGGCGCTCAGCCTGCGGAGGGCTCTCAAATTGCTGGCATTCGCAAATGGCCAGAGGCCTATTTGCCGTCGATCTATGATCCCTCCCTGGTCGATCAGTTTGAGCAAATTGAGCAAAAAGACGCTGAAAAAATGGCGCGCCGCTTAGCAGCCGAAGAAGGAATTTGTGCGGGTGTATCTGCAGCAGGAGCGCTCGTTGCAGCACTGCGCGTTGCGCAGACTGCACGCAATGCGACGATTGCTTTTATTGTGTGTGATCGCGGTGATCGATACCTGTCAACCGGACTGTTCGACGAGCAGGCTTAGCGATTTTCCAATGCTTGCGCTAGGTCTGCAACTGACGCTGCATAAAAATAGCTGCGGTTGTATTGTGTGATCGTAAAGAAGTTTTGTGTCGCGGTTCGCAATTCGACTTTTCCTGCAGCTTCTTCTGGTAAGTCGACTACACCGAGTGGACCGCGCGACCATGCTGTTTCCTTGGCGCCCGGGGCAAGCTTGGCACCTGCAGCACGCAATTGAGGCCAGTCAAGATTAGGCTTGAGCCCGCCGTCGACTAATTTGTCTGCAGAGGCGGGGAGCGTGACGGGGGCAAAGACTGGGAGTCCACGCTGCCAGCCGTGTTCCACTAAAAAGTTTGCTACGGAGTCAATGGCATCTGGCATGTTGTTGGAAAGGTCAATACTTTTGACTCCAGAAGCGCTGACAGCAAAGCGCTTGATGCTGCCTGGCATAAATTGTGGAATACCAATCGCGCCTGCATAGGAACCCTTGATGCTGCGTGCGTCGAGGCGGCCTGTGAGGTCGAGCTCAATCAGATCGGCGAGTTGTCCCCTAAACATGGCTGCACGATCAGGACGTTTGGGATCCGGGTAGTCAAAGCCTAACGATGCGAGTGCATCCAGCACGCGGAAATTGCCCTGGCTTTTGCCATAGAGTGTTTCGACGCCGATGATGGCCGCAATGATAGATTGAGGAACACCATAGCGTTTTGCGGCGCGATCAAGCTCTGTTGCGTACTGTTGCATAAACGCACGACCTTGATTGATACGGATCGGCTCGACAAAACGTCCCCGATACGTTGCCCAGCTTCGCGCGACCTTGGGTTGACCCGCTGCGGGAGGCGTCACGATGCGCACGACCGTTGGGTTATAGCGTGCATCCTCGACTAGGCTGAGGACGCCTGTCTCGGAAAGCTGGCGGGAGGAGGCGAGCTCTACGCCAAATTGACGAAGCGCGGCACGTCGCGTTGCCTGCGTATGACCACCTGCCGGAGTAGTATTTACGGCGTTTGATGGTGGTTTAACTGTCTGACCGGAAGTCTGGTTACTATTTTGATTGCTTGGTTGACCCGCCGATCCAGGATTGGGTGAGACTGCGGTGCCTGAACAGGCGCTCAACAGCGCAGCGAGGCAACTGATTTGCAGAATACGGCGGGGCAAAGACATAAAGTTTCCTAATTAATCGTTGTCGCTATGATACCTAGTCATAGGATCTGCGTCATGGTTCCTTTCTCTGGTCTGGGTGTTTCTTTCAAAATGGCATAGACGTCGTTTCACAATGGCATAGGGGGCGAACAGCGCCGTATCTCCTATATCCGGTAAAATCAGTCCCTTAAACATCATTTAAATACTTGATTTATCTCTGGAGATCGTTGGATGAAGGTGCTTGTGCCTGTAAAGCGTGTCGTTGATTACAACGTCAAAGTACGCGTCAAATCGGATCAATCGGGTGTTGATATCGCAAACGTCAAGATGTCGATGAATCCTTTTGATGAAATCGCGGTCGAAGAAGCCACCCGTCTCAAAGAAAAAGGCGCAGCAACGGAGATCATCGCGGTCTCTTGCGGCGTTGCGCAATGCCAGGAAACCTTGCGCACAGCGATGGCAATCGGTGCAGACCGTGGCATTCTTGTTCAGACAGACGTTGAACTTCAGCCTTTAGCTGTAGCTAAGCTGCTCAAAGTGCTTGTTGAAAAAGAGCAGCCACAACTGGTGATTCTCGGCAAACAAGCCATTGATGATGACGCCAATCAAACAGGCCAGATGTTGGCGGCGCTACTGGGTTGGTCACAGGCCACTTTTGCCAGCAAAGTTGAGCTTGGCGGTGGTGTAGCACGCGTGACCCGTGAAGTCGACGGTGGCCTCGAAACACTCGAACTCAAATTACCCGCGATCGTGACAACGGACCTGCGTCTGAACGAGCCGCGCTACGTGACCTTGCCGAACATCATGAAGGCAAAGAAAAAGCAGCTCGATACGGTCACGCCTGAGGACCTCGGTGTCGATGTCGCCCCACGATTGAAAACATTAAAAGTAGCTGAGCCTTCAGCGCGCTCCGCAGGTGTAAAAGTTGCGGATGTTGCTGCGCTCGTCGATAAACTCAAGAACGAAGCCAAGGTGGTGTGATCATGTCAATTCTTGTCATTGCTGAACACGATAATGTTCAATTAAAAGCTGCAACACTCAACGTAGTGGCTGCGGCCTCCAAAATTGGTGGAGACGTACATGTGCTGGTTGCAGGGGCAAATGCCGCTGCAGTCGCGCAGCATGCTGCCAAAATCTCTGGTGTCTCTAAAGTGCTGTTGGCAGAGTCCCCGGCCTTGGCAGATGGCTTGGCTGAAAACGTCGCTGAGCAGGTGTTGGCGCTCGCGCCTGGCTACAGTCATATCTTGTTTGCGGCGACCGCTGCGGGTAAAAACGTGTCGCCTCGTGTGGCCGCGCGTTTAGACGTTGCGCAGATTTCCGAAGTTCAGTCTGTTTTGTCGGCGGACACGTTCGAACGCGCCATTTACGCAGGCAATGCCGTTGCGACTGTCCAGTCGTCTGACCCGATCAAAGTCATCACGGTTCGCACGACAGGCTTTGACGCTGCGCCCGAGGGTGGCAGTGCTGCAGTTGAGTCGGTGACACCTGCTGCCTCAGCAGGTCTGTCCACGTTTGTGGGGCGCGAAGTCGCCAAGAGCGATCGTCCAGAACTCGCTGGCGCCAAGGTTGTGGTGTCAGGGGGGCGTGGCATGGGCAGCGCTGAAAACTTCAAGATCCTCGACCCGTTGGCTGACAAGCTAGGTGCTGCACTGGGTGCCTCACGGGCAGCCGTAGACGCAGGTTATGCACCCAACGACTGGCAAGTAGGTCAAACAGGAAAAATCGTCGCGCCTCAGTTGTATGTCGCGATAGGGATCTCCGGTGCGATTCAGCACTTGGCGGGCATGAAAGACTCCAAAGTCATTGTGGCCGTCAACAAAGACGCAGAAGCACCCATTTTTGGCGTAGCGGATTACGGTTTAGTTGCGGACTTGTTTACCGCTGTACCCGAGCTCGTCAGCACCTTGTAATCCAGCGCGTTGTCCTTTAGGACTAAGCAAACTTGACCCCCACTCATTGGATCTTCCATCCAGCGTTTGGGGGTTTAGCTTTTTAACTTTAAGCGACCAAATCTTATCGGTGTCCAATGACTTATCGTGCTCCTGTTGAAGACTTTAAATTTGTATTCAACGCTCTTGCTGATATGCCGAGTTTATTGAACCTACCAGCTTTTGCTGGGGTAGAGCTTGATTTGCTTGCGGCTGTGTTAGAAGAAAACGCAAAATTTACTGCCGAGGTAGTCGCACCGACCAACCAAATAAGTGATCGTCAGCCACCAGTGTGCCAAGCCGGACGTGTCAGTATGCCCGCTGAGGTTCATGAGGCGTTTAGGCAATTCGTTCAAGGCGGCTGGCAAGGTCTTCGTCATCCCGAGCAGTGGGGAGGGCAGGGGTTACCCAAGTTGCTCGCGACGGCGACAACCGAAAATCTCTATGCAGCAAACGTCGCATTTTCATTGTGTCCAATGTTGACCGATGGCGTGATTGAGGCACTCCTTCTCACTGGCTCAGATAGTCAAAAACAGACCTATATTAAGCCTCTCGTGAGTGGCAAGTGGACGGGCACGATGAACTTGACTGAACCCCAGTCAGGCTCTGATTTGTCTTTAGTGACGACACGTGCAGTCCCTCAAGCCGATGGCCACTACCGCTTGTTTGGACAAAAGATTTACATCACGTTCGGTGAACATGATCTGGCGGAAAACATTGTGCATCTTGTTTTGGCGCGAACGGCAGACGCACCTCCCGGCGTCAAAGGTCTCTCTTTGTTTGTGGTGCCTAAATTTTTAGTCAATGCGGATGCGTCGTTAGGCGCACGCAATGACGTGTGGTGTGCGTCGATTGAGCACAAGCTGGGTATTCATGGCAGCCCCACTGCCGTGCTGTTATTTGGCGATGACAAAGGTGAAGTGGGAGCGGGCGCTATTGGTA
>CAMAYM010000052.1 GCA_945862495.1 Bordetella parapertussis
AATTGTGCGAGGCGTCTGTGCACTGCGTTCCGGCGTCGCGGGTTTGTCAGAAAACATTACGGTTCGGTCCATTGTGGGGCGCTTTTTGGAGCACTCTCGCGTCTTTTACTTTTACGATCAAGGCAACGAATCCGTTTATCTTTCGTCAGCGGATTGGATGGATCGTAATTTCTTTAGGCGGGTTGAGATTGCCTTTCCTGTTAATGATCCTGCTCTTAAAAAGCGAGTCATTGATGAGGCGTTTATTGAGGCTCTGCGTGACAATCAACGTGCATGGTTGCAGCAGCCAGATGGCACATATGCACTGATACGTAATCGACGGATGCCGTTTTCATTGCATCAGCATTTGATGGAAAAGTTAGGTTGATGCAGTTAAATGTCAAAAGGTCTTGTTTGTCACAAATCCGTCATCTTGGCTCTTTAATATAACTTTGTAGCGAGCGAAGCCCTATTTTTTTAAGTTTTTTAAGGATTAAAAATGATCAAACGTGTACTCACTTCTTTGACAGCAGGTATCGCCATGAGCGTTGCCGCCTTGTCTGTGCAAGCCGCCGATATTACTGGTGCTGGCGCGACTTTCCCCTACCCAATTTTCGCAAAATGGGCTGAAATCTACAAAAAAATCGAAAACGTCGGCTTGAATTATCAGTCGATTGGTTCGTCGGGTGGTTTGCGCCAAATTCGCGCCAAGACAGTGACTTTCGGTGCTTCGGATGCGCCAGTCACGGGTGAGCAGCTCGAAAAAGACGGAATGGTTCAGTTTCCGGTGATTCTTGGCGGCGTGGTGCCAATCGTGAACATCGACGGTTTCAAGCCGAGCGAGTTAAAAATCTCTGGTCCAGTGTTGGCCGAAGTCTACATGGGTACCATCACAAAATGGAATGACCCCAAGATCGTCGCGCTGAATCCTGGCAAAACCTTGCCTAACCAGAACATTACGGTTGTGCACCGTGCTGACGGTTCCGGTACAACGTTTATTTTCACTGATTACCTGAGCGAAGCCAGCAAGGATTGGTCTGGTAAAGTCGGCAAAGGCGCTGCAGTCAAATGGCCCGCCGCTAGTTCTGTTGGTGGCAAGGGTAACGAAGGTGTTGCAGCAAACGTGCAGCGCGTGAAAGGTTCGATTGGTTACGTTGAGTACGCGTATGCCAAGAAAAACAACATCACATACCTCCAGATGTTGAATAAAAACGGCAAATACGTGAGCCCAACCGAGTCAACATTTGCTGCAGCCGCAGCGGGTGCAGATTGGTTCAGCGTACCTGGTATGGGTATTTCCTTGGTCGATCAAAAGGGTGATGCCGCTTGGCCAATCACTGGCGCTTCGTTTGCGCTGATGTACAAACAGCCAACAGACAAGGCTGCTTCAAAAGAAGTCATCAAGTTCTTCACTTGGGCCTTCAAAGACGGTCAACAGCTTGCACTGGACTTGGACTATGTGCCACTGCCAGACGCTTTGACGAAACAGATCGCTGCTAAAGTTTGGTCGCAGATCAAGCACTAAGTTTCAGCATCACGGTTAGGTTTCTATCCAAGCTGAGATGAAATATTAAGTCTCAAATCAGTCTGTCCGGGCCCAGTGGGTCTGGACATTCGGTTCTAAGGAGCATTAGATGGGTACGCCCCCAACAACGAGCGGAATGTTGGACCCTCGCATGATGGCTGTGGTCAAAAAGCAGCGTATTCAGGACTTTTTGTTTCACAAAGTAACAATGCTGTTTGCAGTGTTGGTGTTGGTTGCCTTAGCTGCAATTTTGGTGTCGCTGATGATCAGCGCCTGGCCAGCTTTTCAAAAGTTCGGAATTAGTTTTATCTGGACAGACGAGTGGGACATCATTAATGAAAATTTTGGAGCCGCGATCGCCATCTATGGCACGTTGGTGAGCTCCGTGATTGCCTTGCTGATTGCCGTGCCATTGGCCTTTGGTATCGCCCTGTTTTTAACCGAGATGTGTCCGACTTGGTTGCGTCGCCCGCTTGGTACTGCCATCGAGCTGTTAGCCGCGGTGCCTTCGATCATTTACGGCATGTTCGGATTGTTTATTTTTGCGCCTCTCTTTGCAGAATATGGTCAACCTGCCTTACAGTCCACGCTTGGACAAATGCCTCTCATCGGCCCCTTGTTTGGTGGCGCAATGAATGGAATCGGCCTGTTGGCTGCCGGAATTATTTTGGCTTTTATGGTCTTGCCTTTCATTGCAGCGGTGATGCGCGATGTGTTTGAGATTGTTCCGCCAATTTTGCGCGAGTCTGCCTACGGGCTAGGATGTACGACTTGGGAAGTGGTGCGTAACATCGTGTTGCCCTATACCCAAAAAGGCGTGATCGGCGGCATTATGCTCGGCTTGGGTCGAGCGCTGGGCGAGACGATGGCGGTCACCTTTGTGATCGGAAACTCACAGCGCATCAGTGAATCGTTGTTTGCGCCTGGTACCTCGATTGCCTCGACTTTGGCTAACGAATTTGGCGAAGCCGATGATTTCCACTTGGCAACGTTGTTTGCGCTGGGCTTTCTCTTGTTCGTCATCACCTTCGTGGTCCTCGCGATTGCCAAGATCATGATTTTGCGCACTGAGCGTGCTCAAGGAGCGAAAACATGATGAACAATCAAATGAATGCTGGCCTTTATCGCCGCCGCAAGTTCGTCAATAAACTTGGCTTGACGCTGTCCATGCTTGCAATGGGACTGGGCTTATTCGTCCTACTTTGGATTTTATTTATATTGTTTAAAAATGGCTTTGCTGGTTTGAACCTGGCCATTTTCACTGAGTCCACGCCGGCACCTGGTTCACAGGGCGGGGGCTTAGCCAATGCTATCGTCGGCAGCCTTATGATGATTGGCGTGACGGCGTTGGTTGCCACGCCTATCGGAATATTTGCTGGGGTGTATCTGGCGGAGTTTGGTGATGACAACAAACTGGCGTCTGTCACGCGTTTTGTGACGGATATTATGCTGTCCGCACCCTCTATCATTTTGGGATTGTTCGTTTACGCTATCCTTGTGGCGCAGGTGAAACACTTTTCTGGTTGGGCAGGTTCATTGGCACTTGCTTTAATCGCGATTCCTGTGGTGTTGCGCACGACTGAAAACATGCTGCGTCTTGTGCCGGGCAGCCTACGCGAAGCCGCCTTTGCATTGGGTGCGCCACATTGGAAGGTCACCAACTACGTCACTTTGCGTGCTGCACGTGCAGGTGTGATGACGGGTCTACTGTTGGCCTTGGCCCGCATCAGTGGCGAGACTGCACCACTATTGTTTACTGCCCTCAATAATCAATTCTTCTCCACCAACATGAACGCGCCTTTAGCGAACTTGCCTGTGGTGATTTTCCAGTTTGCGATGAGTCCCTACGACAACTGGGTCAGCTTGGCCTGGGCTGGAGCTCTATTGATTACGCTTGCTGTCTTGGTACTAAATATTGTTGCGCGCGTACTCTTCCGCGAAAGAACTTCTGGTTAACCGTCAGGAACCCATTATGAATACTCAAGCTACTACAGTGCCCCTGAAAAATGCCCTCGAGGTGCGCGGCCTAAATTTTTTCTACGGCAAATTCCAAGGCCTGAAAAATATTGATCTGGATATCGCAGAGGGTCATGTTACGGCCTTCATTGGTCCTTCCGGTTGTGGCAAGTCCACGCTGTTGCGTGCGCTCAACCGTATGTATAGCTTGTACCCCGGTCAACGCGCCGAAGGTCAAGTCAATTTTTATGGCGATAACATCCTGGATCCTAAACAGGATCTCAATATGTTGCGCGCTCGAATTGGTATGGTCTTCCAAAAGCCAACGCCGTTTCCAATGTCGATTTATGACAACGTCGCGTTTGGCGTGCGTCTGTATGAAAATCTAAACAAAGCCGATATGGATGCGCGTGTCGAATGGGCACTCACCAAGGCGGCCCTGTGGAACGAATCCAAAGACAAGCTCAACCAGAGCGGCCTGTCACTGTCGGGCGGTCAACAGCAACGTCTCTGTATCGCGCGCTCGGTGGCAGTCAAGCCTTCGGTGATCTTGTTTGATGAGCCCACTTCGGCGCTCGATCCAATTTCAACCGCCAAGATCGAAGATTTGCTCCACGAATTGAAATCCGACTATACCGTTGCGATTGTCACGCACAACATGCAGCAGGCGGCGCGCGTGTCGGACTTCACGGCATTTATGTACCTCGGCGAGTTGGTAGAGTTTGGTCAAACAGACAAAATCTTCGTCAAACCCCAGCGTAAAGAAACAGAAGACTACATTACCGGCCGTTTTGGCTGATCTTCAAATTTCTGGTATAGTCTCGGTCTTCGGGGCGTAGCGCAGCCTGGTAGCGCATCTGCTTTGGGAGCAGAGGGTCGTGAGTTCGAATCCCACCGCCCCGACCAGTAAAATCAACGGGTTACAGATAAAAAGTCTGTAACCCGTTTTGTTTTTTGCAAGTCTTAAAGACAAGTCTTACATTAGCGTGTGCTCCATCCTTTCATTCCAATACTTGTAAATTCAGAGTTCAACTCTGAATTTACAAGTATTTCTATAATTCATTGTTTTATATACAAAAAAGTTGGGAGAAGGTAGCCATGGCGGATCCCGAGCTACGTAACCAATTGATTCAATTAGGCTTTGAACCGACGCATTCGACGCCTAGGGAGTTTTTGGCGGCCCCTTGTTGATACGTTTTCCTGATCAGATACGTGGGGCGACGTTTTGATTCCATATAGGTTCGCCCGATATATTCACCTAGCACACCGATTCCAATGAGCTGCACGCTTCCCAAAAATAAAACTGCAACGAGTAAAGAGGCATAGCCGGGCAAGTCGACACCAAAGATCAAGGTACGGATCACAATGAATAACGCATAAAGAGACGTAATCATTGCACCCGTCACACCCATATACGTCCAGATGCGTAATGGGAGTGAGCTAAAGCTCGTGATGCCTTCTAAGGCGAAGTTCCACAGTTTCCAACCCGAGAATTTGGTGGTGCCTGCTGCGCGTGGCTCGCGCGTATATTCAATAGTCACGGTCCTGAAACCTACCCAGGCAAACAGTCCTTTCATAAACCGCTGCTTCTCTGGCAATAACTTCAGCGCGTCGACCACAATACGGGTCATGAGTCGACAATCCCCGACGTTGTTGGGGATCTTGATCTGTGCGAGTGCATTGTAAATATCGTAGAAAGCGGATGCGCTCAGTCTTTTGCCTAGTGTGTCGGATTCTCTGTTTGAGCGTTTTGCCAACACCACATCGACGTCGTGCGCTTCCCAAGCCTGAATGAGCCGACCAATTAAAGACAGTGGATCCTGCAGGTCTGAATCGATTGGGATAATCAAATCTCCCGCCGCAAAGTCCAGTCCGGCAGTCAATGCAGCCTCTTTGCCAAAATTTCGCGATAACTCAACTACTTTGATTCTTGGATCTTTCAAACTCATTTCAATGAGCTGACCAAGCGTGCCGTCTTTGCTTCCATCGTCGACGCATATGACTTCAAACGTATATTTTTCAAGCCGCGCAAATTCTTGAGTGACTGCCTCGAAAAAGGCATTAACGCCTAGTTCTTCGTTGTAAAACGGGCAAACGAGACTGACCAATAGCGGTGTGCTCATCTTATATTCTCACTTAGATCGAAACACTTCAACACCTACGCCCTCACAATCCGGATAGACATCGGGCTTTTCGGTCGAAACGCGTGTCGCGAACACCAATGGATGCGCGAGCATACGCTTAACAATTTCATCGCAAAGTGTTTCTTGTAATTGGATGTGTCCTGGCGCAATGATGTCCGCGATGGTCTGACGCATAAAGTCATAGTCCACCACCTCACTGAGGTCATCTTTGTTAGGTGTATTGCTCTGCAGGGGCACGTACAAGTCGATATTGACGATGACGCGCTGCTCCCCTCTTTTTTCGAAATCATGCACACCGATGTTCATGTTGATCTCAAAAGCTTTTAAGAATAATCGGCGGCAGTGTGTGAGGTCGAGCTTTTCAATATGCGTAGGTGTCATTGGTCAGGTGTGCAGGTCAAAGAGTCAAAAGTCGAAAGTGTCCGGATCATGAGGTCAAAAACATGACGTCACGGTCGGAGGATTGAAGGTGCTGGCCACCATCCACATAAAGCGTGGTGCCTGTGATGGCATGCGCACAAGCAAGGAAGACCGCCGCAGCCGTAATGTCCTCAGGTGTCGAGGATTTACCAAGCGGTGTCATATGATGGGCCTGTTGAAAACCGGTCTCAGTTTGGTCGCCAGAAACGAGAGTAATGCCTGGCGCTAGGCCTACGATCCGCACATGGGGCGCAAGCGCCTGTGCCAGCAGCCGCGTTGCTTCTAGCAGAGCGGCTTTAGATAGCGTGTAGGACAGAAAGTCGGGGTTGGGGTTGAGCAGCTTTTGATCTAGCAAATTGATGACGACTGCAGGATGCTTAAACGGATGTGCGCTTTGGCTGCGCATACGATGCAGATCCCGCGCAAGCGATATGGGTGCAGCGACGTTGATCTGCATGTGAGTATTGAGTCTCGCGTAGCTAAAACTCTCTGCCACGTCATAATCAAACAGCGAAGCATTGTTAACGACGCAGCTGGGCAGTCCCAGTGACTCCGAACAACGTGCAATCAAGGTTGAGACTGAGGCCTCGCTTGCCAGGTCGGCCTGCAAGGCGATCGCACGCCGGCCAAGTGCCTCGATATCCCGGACGGTCTGCTGGGCGTGCTCGGAGGATGTTCCATAATGAATCGCGACATCCCAGCCTGCTGAGGCAAGCCCCAAGGCAATGCTGCGCCCCAGACGCTTTCCAGCGCCAGTGACCAGGGCAATTTTTTCAGAAGGGATAAGAGTCACGTTCGCGTAGCCTGAGCAATCTGTAACGCCACAAGCGGACGTCCACATAGTCGTCATATTAACTTGCCTAGGAGGGTTTACACCTTTTTACCCTGAAGCAAGGGGCTTAACACCCGTGAATACTGGCTCGCCATGTCGTAGGCGTGTCCGAGTTGCAGCACGTCAACGTCCTGTTGCAGCGGCCCCATCACCTGAATACCCGCCGGCATGCCCTTTACGCTAAAGCCCGCCGGCATACTGAGTGCTGGCAGTCCGGCCATAGTAGCTGTGATTACCGACTGCATCCAGCGGTGATAGGTGTCCATTTGTTGTCCGGCGATTTCTTTGGGCCAGTGTTGCTCAGCATCGAAGGGGAAGATCTGCGTGGTTGGCATCACGAGGAAGTCATACGATTCAAACATGCGACGCAGTTCCTGATACCAGGCCGTGCGGACCTTGGCTGCAGCAAAAATCTCAGGCCCAGTGAGATTGAGGCCTTGCTCAATTTCCCAGACGGCTTCGGGCTTGAGCATTGCGCGACGTTCGGGGGACTCGTAGTGCTGCGCATTGCCGCCTGCAAAGGTAAAGCTGCGCAAGGTCAGCCATGCTTTCCATAACTGTTCGAGATCAAAATTGGGGTGTGCATCTTCGACCGTGCAGCCAATGGTCTTAAAGTGTTCGAGTGCGCGCGTTGAGACGGCGAGCAGCTCTGGATCCATGGGTAAATGACCCTTTAAATTACCCAGCCAACCGATACGTTTGCCCCCCAGGTCTGTTTCGAGGGGTTGCGTAAACAAGCGTGGATCATCTTGGCGGCGGGTCAAGGGCAAGCGCGGATCAAAACCGGCTTGTACGGCCAGCAACATCGCCAAGTCAGGAATATTGCGCGCCATCGGACCTGTCACGCTAAATTGCTGAAAAAAGACTTCTTCTCCGGGACCGTGCGGTACGCAGCCGGGCGAGGGACGAAAACCAAAGACATTATTGAAGGCAGCAGGGGTGCGCAAAGAACCCATCATGTCTGAGCCATCAGCCACAGGCAGCATACGAAGCGCCAGGGCCACACCTGCGCCACCGCTGCTTCCTCCTGCGGTGCGCGAGGGATCAAAGGCGTTACGGGTAATGCCATACACCTTGTTATAGGTATGTGCACCCAGACCAAACTCAGGTGAGTTGGTGCGGCCGACAAAGATCGCACCACCGGCACGCACCCGTGCGTTGGCCGCCGAGTCGACCTTGGTGACCTGATCCTTAAAAATCAGCGAGCCGTTGGTCGTGACCATGCCAGCAACCGGTGCGATGTCCTTGGGCGCTTGAGGAAAGCCGTGCAAGGGCCCCATGCTTTGATTGCGGGCGAGTTGCGCGTCACGCTCTTGAGCCTGTGCGAGGAGCGTACTGCGCTCAGGCATGGCAACAATCGCGTTCACCGTTGGATTTTGCGCATCAATTTGAGACAGAAACGCCTCCATCACCTCAACACAAGAGAGCGCGCGCCGATGAATCGCACGAGACAAGCTCGTTGCATCCATTGACACGATGTCCCACTGATTGTTCAGGTGGCTGGACTGGCCAGACGGCTTGGCGGATGTAGGTGATGTCATGATGTGATCAGGTTGCGAGGGTCAGGATGGACAGTTCAAGAAAATCAAACGCTATTGTGCAATAAAATCCATGTCAACACGCCCGCAGGCGGATACAGGAACGAAATGAGTCTATTTTCTTTGCACGGCAAAACGGCGTTTGTGACCGCAAGTGTGCGTGGACTCGGTTTTGAGATTGCGCAGGGCCTCGCCAAGCAGGGCGCCCGCGTCTTGTTAAACGGTCGCGATGCGTCAACGCTTGCGTTTGCGTGCGATCAAATACGTGCTCAGGGCGGTCTGGCCGAGGTTGTGCTGTGCGATGTGTCGGATGTGACGCTGCTCAATGCGGCCCTGCAAGAAATTGACGAGACTGTGGGCCCCCTTGATATCTTGGTCAACAACGCAGGTCTGCGTGACCGTCGAGATGTTTTTTCTTTTGAGCTCGAAGCGGTCCGGCAAATGTTCGAGGCTAATCTTGTGGCGCCCTTTGAGTTGTCCCGTCAGGTCGCCCAGCAGATGGTGCGTCAACAGCGGGCTGGGCGCATCATCAACATCACTTCGATTGCAGGTCCGATTTCGCGTGCCTCTGACGCCCTCTACACCACGGCAAAAGGCGGACTCGCTGCCATGACGCGTGCGTTGGCGGCGGACTTTGGTCAGTATGGCATTACGGTCAATGGTGTCGCGCCAGGATTTTTTGCGACCGAGGCCAATGCGGCCATGGTCGCCGATCCTGCCCTGGCGACTATGCTTGAAAAGCGCAGCTCCTTGGCGCGCTGGGGGCGTCCGGCAGAGATCGCCGGTGCGGTCGCTTTTCTAGCCTCTGATGCCGCTTCCTATGTCACCGGCGAAGTGATTGCCGTTGACGGTGGTTATCTTGCACATTTTTAATTTTTTAGCGCAAACTGCATACATCCATTTGAGGCTGGACGAACCCTGCGCTGCCGTCACCATAGACCGCCGGATGCATGGATCGGATTGTCTCTATTGCCTTTAGACACGCAGAGCCATAGTGGGTCGAGCGTGAAAAAGCACCCCAGCGCATTCGCATTTTTTGCACGACCTCTGCCTGAATTCTGCAATTGACATTGCCGCCACAGCGCAGGGGTGTTGAGCCATCATACGAGGCGGAGGGTCTGGGTGCAGCAGGCGCAGTGTTTTGGTTAGATTGCGCGGTAGGCTGCGCAGAGGTACTACCATCAAAAATGATGCGATCCAATTGGCATAGATTGAGGTTTCGCTTTTCTTCTGCGCGTTTACTTCTGTACTCTACGCGGACGTCATAGCTACAGCCGCGCGCATTGCCCGCATTAAATGGCTGTTCGTATCCAGGCATCAGGACGTCTTCGCCCAAAATGTCGGTGCCCCATCCCGTCGACTGCAAGGGAGAAATAAAAACTTTAAAAACGGGCTCGGCGCTTCGGTTGACCAAGATGAATCTTGTGCTGATGTTATTGGTGGGTGCAGGCGGTGCGCTGGCGCGAGGCGCTCCCCCGACGCGTTCCATAAACCATTTCGCATTTTTGGCACCTTCAAAATAAAGGCGACCATCTGCTTGCAGTGTGGCTTGAACGTTGTAAAACTTTCCATCCGTATACACCTGCTGACCAGAGAATGTATTCGGTGAGGTCGCGGTGAGTTGGATGATATTTTGGCCAACTTGAAAGTTCGGACTATTTGAACTGGTAGCGATCCCCAGTCCATTTTTTAAAACATAGCCATATTTCCATTGCGCGCTGTACCAGTTGCCATCAATGCTTGCCAAGCCATTTTGTGCCTGAGCAGACGACAGCACGCCCAAAATGACGGTGACTATTTGAAAAATTCTAATAATGACGTGATGCATGATGAAATCCATTCACTATTGCCGAGAGATACATATTTCCAATTTGGCAATATTAATGCATTGTTAAATCATCGCACCAGCGGTTTTCCTCGGCTGACGAAGTTGGCGGCCCAAAATAGTGCCGCAAGCAACACTGCGGCGCCGACTTGAAATACGAAAACGATATCGTAAGACGCATCGATCGCCCATAGCCAGGCCGCGACGACAGGCCCAATCGCGCGTGCGATGATCGTGGGCACAGTGATCAGGCCGTTTAGCGCCCCATAGGCATGCCCGCTCAACATTTCCGGCACGACTTGAGCGCGCACAATCGTAAAGACACCGTTGGCTAAGCCGTAGATACCAAACAAGGCCGCGACGAGTTGAAAGCTCAACGAATCCAACAAAAAGGTTGCGAACAAAAAGGGGAAAATACTTAGCATCACGGAGCCGAGCGTTCGCATCGAGACGCGGGTGGCAAAGCGACTGATGATGATGCGTCCGAGCACTTGAGCGGGACCAATAATTGAAATCGCCCACACCACTTCGTTGGTTGGGAGTTGCTTGTCCAGCAACATTGGGTACATGTGAAAGGTGAACACTGAAAATACTATTGAGTAGGTAGTCAGTGCGATCAATAAAAGCCAGAACACTGAGCTGTGTAAAGCTTCATGAACAATGTTTTTATCGCGTGCAATGTTTTCAGCTTTAGTCGTCGTTTGAGTCGCATTGACCGCATCCAACTCGGGCTTGACCCAGTACCAATAGCCTGCAGCACAGGCAATGTTTACAAAGGCGAGGACCCAGAGCGACGCTCGCCAGCCCCAGCCGTCGATCAAAAACTGTTCAAGTGGAATAAAAACCGTGCTGGCAAAGCCTGCCCAGAGCGTGATGGTGGTGATGCCCGCACGGGAGTTTTGTGGACCGACGCGACGCGCGAGAAGCGCAAAAGCGGACTCATAGAGAATGGCGGCTTGCAGTGCGCCCATTGCTGCTGCAATCAAATAAAAAATGAATAGACTTTGTACAAACGACCATGCGATAAACAGTACCGCTGCGATGAGCGAGCCCCATACCATCACGCGCTTACCATAACCGCGATCTATGGCGAGACCCACCGGATAAGCCAGCGCTGCGGCAAGAAGCAAGCCGATGGTCAGTGCACCGTACACATCGGACTTTGACCAACCAAGCTCGCGTTGCATGGCCACTGCAATGAGTGGGAACGCATAATAAATCGTCCCATAGGAGCAGATTTGGGCGATGCCAAGAAAGCTTGCGAATCCCTGGGTTTGAGCCGTCGCACTGACCATTTCTTTAGACATATGTGTTGTCTCGTTATCTTTTTTGAGCGTACATTTGTCTGAGTTGCTCACCAACTTGCATATTTAGGTGGCTTAACCTAGCCTGACCAACCCGTCTACCGCCAGGACCTTATTTGCCTGAATAAACAAGGGGTTAATTTCTGCCTCGACAATGTTCGCACCCGACACGGCAGCCAGCTTGGAAAAGGCCACTACCGCTTGCGCCAAGGCATCACAATCACCCTTGGGCAAACCGCGGAAACCTTTGATAAGTTTGGTGATATGTACTTCGTCGATCATGGCGTGGGCTTGCTCAATTGTGACGGGTGCAAGCCGGATCGCAAAGTCGGGTGACAGCTCAGCGGTGATGCCGCCCGCACCTAAAATAATCGTGGGTCCAACGAGCGGATCATTACGGTAGCCGAGAATCAACTCCAGTAAACGTGACTCCATTGCCTGGACTAAAAACCCATCCAGTTTTGCCTGAGGTGCATAGGCGAGGGCGCTCTGCGTGATCTCTTTGACTGCTGTTTCAAAATCAGCCGTATTGCGAACGCCAACTTTGACACCACCGGCCTCAGTCTTATGCGGAATGTCGCGTGACGAAACCTTGACCACTACGGGGTAGGGAACTGAGTGGCTAGGATGCTCGCCGCTCACGCGCTGAGCCTGCGCGGTGTGGACCCCCAATGTTTTAAATACCTGTCCCGCCTCATACTCAGTGAGTAAACCTTCAGTGGGCAAGCCAGCAGGCCAGGCAATATCTGCCAAAACAGGCGGGGCCTTGTCACGGGCTTGAAAAAAGACCGATAACGCATCTGCGCAGGACTCTGGCGTACGGAAAGCAGGAATGCCTGCCTGTTGTAGCAGGCTCAGCGAAGCCATGGCCTCTGGCGCCAAAAAGACGGCCAGAGGTTTGGTGTCCGGTTTATCGGATTCGACCAACGGTTTGACGGCTAATTCGGGATGAAATTGCGCGGACGATCCCACCACGCTCAGCACCGCATCGCACCAGTCCGTGCGCAACAATTGTTCGAGTAAATCTTTGTATTGGATGCTAGTGGCCGCAAGTGTTAAGTCGATGATCGTGGTTTCACGAATGTTCATGCCGCGTTGCGCCATGTGTGCAACGAACGCTGGCGGGGGCGCGACCGCGACCATCCCCATCAGTCCCAGATTGTCGACGACGGTTGCTGCACCACCACCTGTCGTGGTGATGACCGCTACGCGCGCGGGTTGCGGATGGGACGCCGCTTTACCAAGATAGCGTTGTGCCAGCGGCGCGATTTCAAACAAGGTTTCAAGATTGCGGACACGCAGCACACCATGCGCACGTAAAAAGGCATCCACGGCTACGTCATTGCCGGCTAGCGCGCCTGTATGAGATTGCGCAAGTGCGTCGCCTTGCTCTGAGCGGCCAATCTTGTAGGCAATCACGGGCTTGTTGTGCGCACGTGCACGTTCGAGGGCACGCGCCAGGGTGGGTGAGTCACGTATGGTTTCAAGAAATAGCAAGATGACTTTGGTGTGCGCGTCATCGACCAAGGCGTCGATCACCTCACCGACGGTGACATCACTTTCATTACCAACAGAAACTGACTTTGCAAAACCAAAACCGCGCGCATTCGCGCGTGCCATCAATGAACCCATCATGGAGCCGCTTTGCGACACCAAGCTTAGCCCGCCGGCGATGAGTGTTTCCGCTTCGAAGGCTGCGTTGACCGACAAAATCATGCCGCTATGCAAGTCAGCCAAACCAATACTGTTCGGTCCCACAATACGCACACCGAGTGCTTTGGCGCGCGCAATCAGGGCCTCTTGTGCCACCATGCCTTCTGGGCCCGTTTCACCAAAACCATCCGAGTAAATGGTGATGACTTTTGCACCAGCCTTGGCGCAGGAATCAATCAAGGGCAGGACGAGGTCGCTGGCAACCATCACAAACGCCTGATCAATTGGACCGGGCAAGTCGGCGAGATCTGCATAAGCAGGCTCTCCCATGATCTCTGACTGCGTGCGATTGATGGGATAAATTTTTCCCTGAAAACCATGTTTACGCATAAAGCGCATGGGACGCGCCGTATTTTTTTGTAAATTCCCTGAGGCACCCACGAGGGCAATCGCACGGGGAGAAAACAGTGCTTGGGCAAAGTCAGAGGTAGAGACGGGCTTGTTCATTCTTTTCAAGGGTATCGGAGAGGACGGTCTGAAGGAGGTTATTCTTTCGTTACGATAACTCAAAGAATCACGCAGATTTTTATACCGACTACCCTACAATCATCGGTATATATTAAAAAGCTGTTTAAAAAGTGAAATGCAAACGGAGGGGCTTGACCCATGAGCAAGGAAAATAGCGGAAAACACGTTAAAACGCCTGAGTCATTGCGCAGTGCGCGTTGGTTCGGGCCAGATGACTTGCGCTCCTTTGGTCATCGCTCGCGTGCCATGCAAATGGGTTACGGCCCCGAGGACTGGGTCGGTAAGCCTGTGATTGGGATTGTGAACACGTGGTCAGATATCAACCCCTGTCATAGCCACTTCAAGCACCGTGTCGAGGACGTCAAGCGTGGCGTACTCCAGGCGGGTGGTTTTCCAATCGAGTTACCCGCTCAGTCACTGGCCGAGCAGTACGTCAAGCCCACCACCATGCTTTATCGCAACTTACTCGCCATGGATGTCGAGGAGTTGTTGCGTTGCCATCCGATCGACGGCGTGGTCTTGATGGGGGGGTGTGACAAGACGACACCCGCGCTATTGATGGGTGCCACCAGCGCAGGCCTGCCCTCTATTTACGTCCCTGCCGGTCCGATGTTGCGTGGCAACTGGCACGGCAAGGTCTTGGGGTCCGGTTCGGATGCCTGGAAATTCTGGGATGATCGCCGGGCGGGCTTGATCAACCAAAAAGAATGGATTGAGATCGAGGGTGGTATCGCCCGCAGTCACGGCACCTGTATGACGATGGGTACGGCCAGCACCATGACCGCGATTGCCGAGGCGTTAGGCATGACATTGCCGGGCGCCTCTTCCATCCCCGCACCCGACTCCAATCATTTGCGCATGAGCGCCGAGTCTGGCCGTCGGATCGTTGATATGGTGTGGGAAGACCTGACGCCCAACAAGATTCAGACCCACGCCGCGTTTGAAAACGCGATTGTCGTTGCGATGGCCATGGGCTGCTCGACCAACGCCATTATTCATGTGATTGCGCAGGCTAAACGCGCGGGTTGCGACATTGGTCTCGAGGATTTCGACCGCTTTAGTCGTGTTGTGCCGGTGATCGCCAATGTGCGTCCTAGCGGTGATGCCTACTTGATGGAAGACTTCTTTTACGCCGGCGGCCTGCCTGGTCTGATGTCACGTATCACTCAGCATTTACATTTAGATACGATGACCGTGACGGGTAAAACGCTCGGTGAAAATATCGAAGGCGCAGCCGTCTATAACGATGACGTGATTCGGCCCATTGATAATCCTATTTACGCCGAAGGCGCCTTGGCCGTGCTCAAGGGCAATCTCGCGCCCGATGGTTGTGTGATCAAGCCCAGTGCATGCCCACCGCATCTGCACGTTCATACCGGTCCTGCGCTTGTGTTTGATGACTATCCTTCAATGAAGGCTGTGATTGACAACGATGATCTCGATGTCACGGCAGATCATGTGTTGATTTTGCGTAATGCGGGTCCGCAGGGGGGGCCTGGTATGCCGGAGTGGGGTATGTTGCCGATGCCTAAAAAGCTTCTCAAGCAAGGCGTCCGTGACATGTTGCGCATGTCCGATTCGCGCATGAGTGGCACGAGCTATGGCGCGTGTGTTTTGCATATCTCTCCCGAGTCGTTTGTTGGTGGTCCCTTGGCGTTGGTCAAAACAGGCGACATGATTTCGGTGGACGTGCCTGCACGCACGATCAATCTCGATATTTCCGACGAAGAGTTCGCGCGTCGTAAAGCGGCTTGGAAGGCCCCTGAACCCAAGTATGAGCGCGGCTACGGTTGGATGTTCTCCAAGCACATCCAGCAAGCCAACGAAGGCTGCGACTTTGACTTTTTGCGCACGGATTTCGGCAAAGCCGTTCCCGAGCCTGATATCTACTAAAAGATTAAAAAGAGATTATTTGATGAGCACACTCTCTGCGGCAACCCGCGAAAAACTGATGGCGGTCAGTACTGCCACGCTGGCAACTTGCCTCTACAAACGAGGCTTGCGTTCGCAATTTATCCAAAATGTGCAAAAGCTCTCTCTTGCCAAGCAAAACATGGTGGGTGAGGCGTATACGCTGCGCTACATCCCTGCACGTGAGGATTTAAATGGGATTGAGGTGTTTAAAGATCGTGCCCACCCCCAGCGTAAAGCCGTGGATGAGTGTCCCGCGGGCGCAGTGATGGTCATCGACAGTCGCAAAGATGCTCGGGCGGCCTCAGCGGGCGGTATTTTGGTTGGGCGGCTAATGGCTCGCGGTGCGGCAGGTGTCGTGACAGACGGCGGTTTTCGGGATTCAGCTGAAATCGCTGAGCTTGGGATTCCTGCCTATCATCAGCGCCCGTCTGCGCCGACCAATTTAACCCATCATCAGGCGATCGACATTAATGTGCCAATTGCCTGCGGCGATGCACCCGTTTTTCCTGGCGATGTCATGGTGGGCGATGCGGATGGTGTATTGGTGTTGCCCGCGCATTTGGCGGAGGAGCTGGCCAATGAAGCGACAGAAATGACTGTTTTTGAGGATTTTGTGACCGAGGTGGTCAAGACAGGACGTTCGATTTTGGGTTTATATCCAAATACGGATCCCCAAACGACGACTGACTTTAAGGCTTGGCGCCAAAAAATGGGCCGATAAACTAAAAGAAATCTAAGTGGGGTGAACGACGGGGCTCGAACCCGCGACAACCAGAATCACAATCTGGGACTCTACCAACTGAGCTACGTCCACCACAGAAGCAAAATTCTATCATGTTTGTGCATCTGTCGTGATTGGAAAACAGCATGACCCTTTATCGCTAGGTAGTATCAAATGGCTCGGCTCCACGAAATTTTGATTGAATATTGGCCCCATCTCTTGCTGGTGATTTCGATCGCCGCGAGTGCGATCGCCTCTGTGCATGCTGCGATGACGAAACAAGATGTGCGTGCGGCGATCGCATGGGTGGGGGTGATTATCTTTTCCCCTATTTTTGGCGCCTTGTTGTATTTGGTTGCGGGAATCAACCGGATTCGTAAGGATCGCGTCTCTGCCCGGCGTGCACACACCCTGTATGACCAGGCCAAAATCGACAAAGTCATGGTGCATGATGTCGTCGCAGTCTCTGGTCCACAGTTTGCCTCGCTCAAGATGCTTGGGGATCATGTGAGCGACTTTAAGGTGCTCGGCGGAAACCAGATCAAGATGTTAAATGGCGGAGATGAGACCTACCCCGCGATGCTTGAGGCGATTCGTCAAGCGCAGCGTTCAATCGTGTTGCAAAGCTATATTTTTGATCACGATACGGTCGGCCAAGAGCTGGCACAAGCATTGATTGAGGCCCACAACCGCGGCGTGCAGGTCAGGGTGTTGATTGATGCAATTGGATCCAAATATTCGCACCCTCCGATCACTGCACTGCTCAAAAATGCAGGCGTCCCGACGGCGTTGTTTATGCGTCCTGTCATCGGCATCCGTCTTGTTTATGCCAATTTACGGAGTCATAGAAAACTTCTTGTCATCGATGGTCTGCACGGCTTTACGGGCGGCATGAATATCCGCCAGGGCTTTGTCACTGCGATCGCGAAAGAGTCTGTTACCCATGACACGCATTTTCAGGTGAGTGGTCCAATTGTCTACCAGCTCATGACAAATTTTGCGCACGACTGGCAATTTACGACTAATGAAAAACTGTCAGATGCAGAGTGGTATGCACCCTCTACGATTGCAGTGAGTGAGGCAGGTGTAGCGTTGCGTTGCGTGCCTTCGGGACCGGATGCAACGCTAGCCAGTACGCACAGCATGTTGCTCGGCGCCTTAGCCGTGGCGCAAAAGCATGTGCGGATTCAGTCACCTTATTTGTTGCCTGATATGGCCTTGATCGCCGCACTTGCAACAACAGCACGTAGAGGTGTCATCGTTGATGTCGTGGTGCCAGGTGCTAACAACCTCAAACTCGTCAATGCCGCGATGATGGCGCAGATTGATCAGCTCATCATGACGGGCTGCAGAGTCTGGCGAGCCTCAGGCACTTTTGATCATTCCAAACTCTTTACGGTGGATGGCGGTTGGTCCTATGTCGGATCTTCCAACATTGATCCGCGTAGTTTGCGTCTCAATTTTGAACTCGATCTCGAGGTCTACGATCGAGGGATCGCCCAAGAGATTGAGGCAAAGGTAGATGCCATCATCGCGCAGGCAAGTCTCATTACCCTGGACAGTGTGAACCAGGATCCGTTCTGGATCCGGTTGCGCAACAAGATCGTTTGGTTGGCTACGCCTTATTTATAAAACGATGTATTACAAATGATCGAGCGGGTCTTGACTGGGATCGACGGCGTGGCCCACCCCCGCGCCTTGAATGCCGTGGCGGTTCATGGATGCTTTGATCATGCCAGAGGCTTTC
>CAMAYM010000053.1 GCA_945862495.1 Bordetella parapertussis
CGACAGCGGCACCTGCGTAAAGCAGGGCCGCAGTCGTGAACGAGCCAACCCCCTTGCCTAGGCTTTGCACCATCGGGGTGCTCAAGCCAAAGAGTGCCGCTGCCAGCAAAGCCAGCAAACCGCCTTTCAGGGCTGGGTGCGTTGACTCGTTACTCATCGCTTACTGACCTGTGAAATTAGAAGCGATGAAGTTGCCTACCGGGGTAAAGAACATGTACAGCGTTTCCTTGGTTTTGTCTTTGGCGGCGGGGTCCTTGAAGGTCACTTTCCACTCTTTGCCTTTTTTACCGTCAACCGACTCGATCTTGTCTTGTTTGACAGCGGACCAAGAGGCGTCCAGTTTGCCGCTTTTGACTAAGGCGTCTTTGCGTTGAGCTGCACAGCCGCTCACGGTGGCTTCAGCGGCTGGCTTATTGCCATGAAAATGGCAGCTGCCGCCAGCAGACGCAAAAACAACAGGTGTCCACAAAGCAGTGGTCAGGGTCAGTGCAGCGAAGATAGATTTTTTCATGATGGTTCCTTGAGTCAGAGGTTAAAAAAGTTTGCTTATTTCAGTGTGTTGCGACTGTCGTCGGTGGCGTTATCAATGGCCATGTCTTCATGAGCATGTTGGTGCTCTTGTGCTGGAAACCGGAAGTCGTTGGGGTGGCTGTCATGCTGGTAGCCATGCAGTTGCGTGAACAAGAGATAAATACCAGCGTAGATCAAACCTAAATTGGCGATATGACTGAAACGTTTGAACGAAGGGCGATTTCGCCAAAAAGCAAGTACACCCACCATCACCGTCAACGCTGCGATCTGACCGACTTCCACGCCCACGTTGAAGCTAAAAATGCGCCACAACATGGCCACAGGATCATCTCCCAGGGGGAGTTGCTGCAAGCGCGTGGACAGGCCGAAACCATGCAAAAGACCAAAACCAAAGACTGCCATCAACAAGTTCGGCGACTTCATATCGAAGTGCTTTTGAAATCCCCCGTTGTTGTCGAAGCCCTTGTAAATCACACTGATGGCAATAATGGCGTCCACCAGATAAAAGTTCCAAGTGATCTTGAAGTAGGTTGCAAAGATCAGCGTGATGCAGTGCCCCAGTGTGAACACCGTGACAAATTTGGCCACATCCTTGAAGGTGGTCAAGAAGAAGACCACACCAAACAAGAACAACAGGTGGTCATATCCCGTGAGCATGTGGCTGGCACCTAGGCCCACGTATTGGAAATAACTGCCGTCAAGCATGCGCTGGCGGTCTTCTTCTGAAATGCCATGCGCCCAAGCTAAAGGGGTCAAGGCCAACAAGAACAAAGCCATCAGTCGCCCAGAAAAGATGTTTTTCATAGGTCAAAAGGTGAAATGGAATAAGAGATCGTGTGGCTTAGGCACTCTGCCGATAAGCGCAAGCACGCAGGAACACGTTTAAGAATGACTGCGGCACAACGCTGCAAGACCATCTGGGAAACGTGTGTTGACCATGCTGGGCCGGTCAAGCTCTTGAAACGAGCCGCCTGTGGTCAGACGGCTGTGGGCTGGGGTGGGCGCAGCGGCCCTTGAAGAAAGACGGCGGCAATGGGTACCGCACTGGTTGAGAACCGGGTTGATCGAGGCCGGTCCAGAGAAAAGCCATTGACTGGGGGCAAAAGGCCCATCAGCTGCACAGCCTCATGGGAATGCTGATGTTGTGCAGCTTCTGTGACATGGTCGTCCATGTGCAGCGAGTGATCATCATGATGGTGGTGTGCCAAAGCCTGGGCGTGCGCCACGGTATTGGCCAGATCGGCAACTCGTTGCTCTTGACCCCAAGGCGTAAGCCACACCAAAGCCTGCCACAAAATGGCAAGTATTAGAAGAGTTGCACGGCTGCTTCGCGACATGCGGGTGATTTTACTGATTTCATACTGCTCGCTTACTAGGTTTCATACAAACCCTTTCAGCTTGCTTTGACCTAAACGGCCAACCAATTCCATTTCTCATCCTGGTGCGAGGAGATGCGCTCAAAACTAGACACTCGTCTTAGATGGGCATGTGGCTGCTTTGGCCGCTACCTGTCGGTTATGGAGGTCTCGGATCGACCCATATCTGCCAGCGAAAATGGCCAAAGGACTCGCCGAGAGCAGAAGTTGAAATCGAACCTCGGGTGCGTGGCCCGGCGCACTGCACCGAGTCTTTAGGCATTGCTGGCCGAGCTATTTGGTGGCTCAGTTGTTCGAGCCACCGCCAGTCTCATATTTCGTATCGCATCCTTATGCAGGTCGCAACGGCCAGGCACTGCTGCAGCCAAGGCGCGCGCTCAACCGCCAAGCATGCGCCTGCGCGCCTCAAACTCTGCCTCGTCGATCTCGCCTCGAGCAAAGCGCTCGCGCAGAAGATCCAGCGCGCTGTCTGGCGCCGCCGCTTTACCCTGCCCCCCACGCTGGATCGCCCAGCGCAGCAGGGCGATCAGCACTACAACGCCAACGACCCACCAGAGCATATGACCTGCGGCGAACCAGCCCCAGCCTGGACCCCATCCATCCATGTGTCCCCACATGATTAGCTCCCCAGCTTATCGGTTGTCAGCCGCTGGCGTTGCGCAGGCGTCAGTACTTCCAAGATGCGGCGCCGAGCCTCCAGGTGGGCGTCGAACATCTGCTTGTGCTGCGCGCTCATTTGCCCGAAGCGTTGGCTCTGAGCGGCTTCGTCGGTCCAGGCCGACATCGGGCCGCTCTCGGCGTGCATCGCTTGCATCGATGCCCTGTGGCGCAGTTGCAGTTCGTCGTGGATGACGGCGATGCGGGCGCGCTGATCGGCACTGAGGTCGAGTCGCTCTAATCCCATGGTCCCGGGTGATCCCATCATCCCCATGCCCATGTCCATGCCGTAGCTGCCGCCCATCATGCCGCCGCTGGGGCCGCTACCCATCATCGCGGGTCCGTCGCCCATGATGCCGGGGCCAGTTCCCAAGCCCATACTTCCCGGGTGGCCGCATGCGCTAAGCACCAGGGACAGCCCGGCTACAAACAGTGTCTGCCTTGTGATCATCATGCGTCTCCAGTGTTGTGAAGGGCCAGTTTGCAACGCTGCATTGCCCAGCTCATTGATCTGGATCAGTCCATTGGAAGGTAAAACTCCCACTGCTAGACGCGAAGTCGCCCCAGGACGGGTCAGAAATGGCAGTAAGCGTCTCGATGTCGCAGCGTCGGCGCTGAGTTTGCCGGTGTCGCGCTCTTGAATCATTCACCGGCTGCGCCCGCTGCTGCCATTCAGGGTTCGCTCTGGGTCAATAGCGTCGCGTCGCGACGACGCGATGCACCGCATCGAATCGAACGCAACCGAGATGACTTCGATGATCATGAGCCAACCTATCTCGAAGGGCAATAAACGATCTATCTCAGTTTTATATACCCAGTAGACCAAGCGCGTCCATCTCATCAATTGTCATGTTTCAAACCGACCGGACGTTAGTGGCTGATTTTGGTCGATAGCTGCCGTTCAGCTTACGAAGATCGATGACTGCAACTGCTGCAGAGTTATCACTGCTTTCGTAAGTCGGTTTCTGTTCTCGATCCAATGTCGATAGTCAATGAAAAAAGGTAGGCTCGCAAATGGTTAGATGCCGTTAAAGGCGTGGCGAACCATCAATGCAGACAACAACCACATCGTCAGGCCGATGAGACCGTCCAGTACCTGCCAAGCTCGTGGGTGCGCAAACCACGGTGTTATCCAACGTGCGCCGAATCCCAGTAGACTAAACCAGGTTGCACTGGCAATGGCCGCCCCAGCCACGAACCATCCCTGCAAGGGCGAAGGTTGCTGGGCCCCAATGCTGCCAACAAGCAACACGGTATCCAGGTAAACGTGCGGATTCAACAGTGTGAAGGCGGCCGCCTGCATCACGGCGGCTAACATGCTCAAACCCTCGCCACCTGAAGCCGCCTGTAGACCATCCGGCTTGCGCATGCGCATCAAGGCTTTCCATCCGTACCACGCTAAAAACGCGGCCCCTCCAAGCGCCAGGGCTCGTGCCCAATCCGGTCGGCCACCCAACGCCTCGGCCATACCGAAAACGCCCGCCATGATCAGAACTGCATCAGCAACTGCGCAAAAGAGCACCACGATGCCGACGTGCTCGCGCCGAAGTCCTTGCCTGAGAACAAAAGCGTTCTGAGCACCTATGGCAACGATCAATCCGAAGCTGAGGGCCAAGCCCTGGAAGAAGACGGACCATATGGCCGTTGAATTGAGTGTGATGGAATCCATCCTTCAAGGTTGACATCTCAATCAACATTAGGCAAGCTACATTTGCTTAATAAAATTTAGCTGAGCTACATCGTGCTGGATTACCCTTCCATATTTGCTTTGGCTGCCGTGGTGAGAGAAGGTAGCTTTGAGCGAGCTGCAAAAGCCCTGCACGTCACACCTTCTGCGGTGTCTCAACGCATCCGGTTGCTGGAGGAGCGATTGGGCTGTGCCTTAGTGGTGCGAGGACAACCGTGTGAGGCCACCGAAACCGGGCGTCGCTTATGCCAGCACATCGAACGAGTGAGTATGCTGGAGCATGCACTCCAGGCGGATATGCCGTCGTTTATTCAGAACGAACCGACGCGAGTCAATGTCCCACTGGCCGTCAATGCTGACAGTCTGGCGACTTGGTTCACAAACGCTATCAACGCCTTCGGACGAGACGCACCTGTACTGATGCAGATCGCGGTCGATGACGAAGGGCACACAGCGCAGTGGTTACGAAGCGGGCAGGTTCTGGCCGCAGTAACAGCCACCCAGGAACCGGCCGCAGGCTGCAACAGTATGCCCTTGGGGGCCATGCGATACGTGGCAGCCGCCAGTCCAGCTTTTGTTGCCCGGTACTTCCCGCAGGGGATAGATGCCCATAGCCTGGCAACGTCTCCCAGCTTGATGTTCAACTCCAAAGACGAGTTGCAGCAACGCTGGACCAAACTTAACTACGGCCAAATCATTCAAATGCTGCGCCACACCCTCCCGTCACCCCAGGCGTTTGTTGCTGCGGCACTCGGTGGGCTCGGATGGGCGATGCATCCAGAGGACCTAGTGCGAGAACATCTGGAATGCGGTGCCTTGGTGGAACTCAAGCCTAGCAGCCCGCTGGACATTCCACTGTACTGGCAGCATGCCCGGATGGCATCTTCACTTCTTAGCGATTTGACAGCGGAAGTGTTGCAATCGGCACAGACTAATTTGGTGCAGCCTGACTAAAGGACTCAAACTGGACTTATTGATCGGGCAGCTGACTAAATCAAGGGGTGCTAGGAAGACTGAGTGGGGTCTTTGCATTGACGGTTTCATCCGTGGGATTGCCAGATGCTAAAAAATTCACGAGTATTTTTTCGAAGTTTTTTAGGCGTTTGGGCAAGCACGGTTCCCATGCTCAAAAAACAAACAGCGTGCTCACCCTGCTTCAATCCAAACCCTTCACGCAGTGCTTTGGACTTCAGGGCCTTGCCACTGGTTAAGGCAGAGCCATATCCCATGGCTGTAGCCAATAGCAGCATGTTTTGCAATGCACATCCAGCAGAAATTAAGCGCTCCATGAGATCAATCTGCTGATCCCCTTTTTCAAGATCCACGACAAGCAACATTAATATTGGTGCGCGTTGTGCTTTCTCTTTACAGAGTAAAACTCTTTCAATCGAGATGTTTGCTTCCCGCTCGCTCAGGGCTTCCGCAAATATTTGCCCTAACAATTTGCGCTGTTCACCAAGAATGAGCACTAAACGCCAAGGTGACAGCTGTTCGTGGTCTGGACCTGTAGCGGCTGCTGCTAACAATGCCTGCAGCTGATTGCTATCTGGACCTGGAAAAACCAGCCTCTTAGGCAGAACGGTTCTGCGCGTAGACATCAACTCACTGACTGAATCGAGGAATCCTGAACTGTTTATTGTTTGGTCATTCATTTTCAACATCACTTCCAAGGTCAGCTTTGACTTAAAAATTTCAGCAAGAGCCGTGCCGTCGAATCAGACTCAGATACAAAAGCTTGTGATCCATGCATCGGCATGTTTATTGCAACAAAAATTGCATGATTGAAGCTTTAAGAATTGTTGTGATAATTTCTGACCCAGCTTCAGTGTCAGACGGAGACGAGCAGGCACAGGCGACTGAGGAAAGATCGCGTCTTCTGCGTATTGGCCTGCTCGAAGCGGGCTACAACCTAGTGGCCACCTTACCCGCGGATGTATTTTTGACTGAGCGGTTGGCCCAGTTACAAGCCGACATGGTGATCGTTGACGCTGAAAGCGACGCCCGAGATGCGCTGGAACATGTAGTCATGGCCACACGCGAAGAGAGACGTCCCATCGTGATGTTCACCAATGACAGTGACACACGGCCCATGAACGAAGCTGTCGCTGCAGGCGTGACAGCCTATATCGTGGCTGGTTTGGCACCTGAGCGCATACAACCGATCTTGACGGTAGCGCTAGCCCGGTTCAAGCACGAGCAGGCCTTACTGGCTGAACTTGACAGCGCCCGGTCGGAGCTGAGCGAGAGGAAACTCATTGACCGCGCAAAGGGCTTGTTGATGCGACGTCAAGGCCTGAGCGAACAAGAAGCTTATGTCCGAATGCGTAAAACAGCGATGAACAAAGGCGTGAAGCTGGCCGAAATCGCGCAACAAATGATTGAAATGGCTGAGTTGCTTGGATGAGGTTCACACCAGATTGGTGCGCATCAATGCTCCCCAACGGTGCCCGAACCAAATAATCATTCGAATTTAGGGCGTGTAGCCCAATAAAACCCTGGCACGCGGCTTGCATAAACTAAAGCAAGACCAACGAAGGTCAAACGTGAGATTACCCAATGGCGGGTGAACTCACACCGGACAAAGGCGTCCCCATGCGTTCGCGCCCTACACAACAGGCGTCAATGACATGAGGATGCCTTTTTTGTTTTCAAAACCTCACCAGGAGTTTCGCCATGATCGACATTCTGAAAACCAGTTTTAACCGTCGCACCGTCCTTCAGGCCGCAGCCGTAGGCGCAGCAGGCGTTTCGCCCGCCCTGCGATCGGTGGTTTATGCAGCAGGCTCCGATGCACCCGAAAAGAAGGAAGTCAAGATCGGCTTCATCCCGCTAACCGATTGCGCCAGCGTTGTCATGGCCTCAGTCCTTGGGTTCGATCAAAAGTATGGCGTCAAGATCATTCCAAGCAAAGAAGCTTCCTGGGCAGGTGTTCGGGACAAATTGGTTAATGGAGAGCTAGACATGTCCCATGTCTTGTACGGCTTGATCTACGGGGTTCACTTGGGCATAAGCGGTCCCAAAAAAGACATGGCAGTTTTGATGTCAATTAACAACAATGGCCAAGCCATTAGTTTGTCCAAAGCCCTTGCCGATAAGGGCGCGGTTGATGGCCCATCCCTAGCCAAATACATGGCTGCAAACCCTCGCGAATACACGTTTGCAGGCACTTTCCCAACAGGTACACATGCCATGTGGATGCACTACTGGTTGGCTGCTGCAGGAATCAATCCGTTGTCTGGCGCCAAGCTGATTACAGTGCCGCCACCTCAAATGGTAGCCAACATGCGCGTCGGAAATATGGACGGATTTTGTGTAGGTGAGCCTTGGAACCACCGCGCCATCATGGATGGCATCGGCATCACAGCCAACACAACCCAAGAAATATGGACAGATCACCCAGAAAAAGTACTGGGCACGACTGCTGAATTTGTTCAGAAATACCCCAACACCACGCGAGCCGTCATGATGGCTGTACTAGAAGCCAGCCGATGGATCGATACAGGTTTGCAAAACAAACTGAAGATGGCTGAAACAGTCGCTCAAAAATCTTATATCAACACTGGGGTTGATGCGATCAATCAGCGCATCTTGGGACGCTACCAAAACGGACTCGGAAAGACTTGGGACGATCCAAACCACATGAAGTTTTTCAATGATGGTGCTGTCAACTACCCTTATTTATCCGACGGCATGTGGTTTTTAACGCAACATAAGCGCTGGGGTCTTATCAAGCAGCACCCTGACTATTTAGGCGTTGCACGACAAATCAACCAAACAGCTTTGTACAAATCCGTGGCGAGCGCCATGAACATCAGCGTTCCTAAAAGCGATCTACGCACCAGCAAACTCATAGATGGCGTGATTTGGGATGGCAAAGACCCCAAAAAATATGCCGATGGTTTCAAAATCAAAGCGTGACGGAGAAGCAAATGGTAAGTGCTGTTTTTCATTCACCTGCGAACTCCAAAAACGTCATTGTTAAAAGAGAGTCCCCAAACGCGGCTGAGATCCCTGCCAGCAATGCCAGGGCTAGTCAGCAATTACAACGCGCCCGGCAGTGGAACAACTTCTGGATGGCGGTATTGCCTCCCCTCATAGGCTTGGGCCTACTCATCGGTTTGTGGGCGCTAGTTTCTGTCACCACCAAAGGCAGCATTCCCAGCCCCTACGACACAGGCCTGCAAGCAATTGAGATTTTCAAAGACCCGTTTTATCGCAAAGGTCCTAACGACCAGGGTGTGGGATGGAACGTTCTGATGTCGCTCGAACGGGTGGCTGTGGGATTTGGCTTGGCTGCAATTGTTGGTATCCCAGCGGGCTTTGTCATCGGACGCTTTACCTTTCTCTCGCGCATGTTCAACCCGCTCATCAGCTTACTGCGCCCTGTGTCCCCACTGGCCTGGTTACCAATTGGCTTGCTGGTGTTCAAAGGTGCTAACCCGGCGGCCATCTGGACTATTTTCATTTGCTCTATCTGGCCAATGATCATCAACACCGCCGTGGGCGTTCAGCGAGTGCCGCAGGATTACCTGAATGTAGCGCGGGTACTGAATCTGTCTGAATGGAAGATTGCCACCAAGATCCTCTTTCCTGCTGTTTTGCCCTACATGCTGACCGGCGTCCGCTTAGCTGTGGGCACAGCCTGGCTGGTGATCGTGGCTGCCGAAATGCTCACGGGCGGCGTAGGTATTGGCTTTTGGGTCTGGGACGAGTGGAACAACCTGAACGTAAAAAACATCATCATCGCCATCTTTGTCATCGGTTTGGTGGGTTTGATCTTGGAATTGGCGCTGATCCGTATCGCCACAGCCTTCACGTTTGAGGATGTCAAATCATGAACCATGACAATAAATACATCCAGATTCAAGGCGTTGAGCAGACCTTCAAAACCAACAAAGGATTATTTCCGGCGCTGCGGGACATCGCCCTGGATATCGCCAAAGGCGAGTTCGTGGCCTTGATCGGTCATTCGGGTTGTGGAAAATCAACGCTGCTCAATTTGATCGCCGGTTTGACCAGCCCTACTGCAGGCGTGTTGCTGTGCGCCAATCGCGAAATTGCAGGCCCAGGCCCCGAGCGCGCGGTGGTGTTCCAAAACCATTCACTGTTGCCGTGGCTCACTTGCTTTGACAACGTTCACCTGGGCATTGAGAGGGTGTTTGGGAAGACCGAGACAAAGGCCAAACTCAAGGCGCGCACCGATGCTGCATTGGACATGGTGGGCTTGACCCACGCTGCACAAAAACGTCCAGGTGAAATCTCAGGCGGAATGAAGCAGCGCGTGGGCATTGCCCGCGCGCTGGCCTTGGAGCCCAAAGTGCTGCTGATGGACGAGCCCTTTGGAGCGCTAGATGCCCTGACTCGCGCCAAGCTTCAAGACGAACTTCTGGAGATTGTGGCCCGCACCCAAAGCACGGTGGTCATGGTTACACACGATGTGGACGAAGCCGTACTGCTGTCCGACAAGATCGTGATGATGACCAATGGACCCGCTGCCACGATTGGAGAGGTATTGCGCGTGGACTTGCCCCGTCCGCGCCAGCGTGTTGAATTGGCCGAAAGCACCGAATACCAGCGCTACCGTAAGGCAGTGATCGATTTCCTGTACACACGCCAGGCACATGTGGAAAAGACCGCTTAAGGACAACACCATGGACATGCGCGTTAACAACAAAGAAAAAATGAAATTGGTCATAGTCGGCAACGGCATGGCCGGAGTCCGGGCTATCGAGGAACTGCTCAAGCTGGCTCCTGATCTGTACGACATCACCGTGTTCGGTGCCGAACCGCACCCTAACTACAACCGCATCTTGCTGTCGCCCGTACTAGCAGGTGAGCAAACACTGGATGAAATCGTACTCAATGATTGGGCTTGGTACACCGACAACGGCATCAAGCTGCACGCGGGCTGGAAAGTGACCGAAATAGACCGGGTCCAGCGAACCGTGAGCGCAGAAAACGAGCAAGGCGAAAAGCTCACCGTTGCCTACGATCGCTTGGTGATGGCTACTGGCTCCAACCCTTTTATCTTGCCCTTACCAGGCAAAGATCTACAAGGCGTTTTGGCTTACCGAGATATCGCTGATACACAGGCGATGATTGACGCAGCCACGCAATATAGGCATGCCGTAGTGATTGGTGGCGGCCTGCTGGGCCTGGAAGCGGCCAATGGCCTGATGAAGCGTGGTATGCAGGTGACCGTGGTGCATGCGAGCGAATGGCTGATGGAACGCCAACTCGACAAGGTGGCCGCGCAAATGCTGCAAGCCTCACTTGAAGCGCGCGGTATGCAGTTCCGCATGAGCGCACAAACGGCTGCTCTGGTCGGTAATGACAGCGGCCGCGTAAGCCAAGTTGAATTCAAAGACGGCACGCAACTTAACGCCGATTTAGTGGTCATGGCCGTAGGCATTCGCCCTAACACGGCACTGGCCGAAAAGATGGGGTTGCATGTGAACCGCGGCATCGTGGTGAGCGATACCCTGCAAACCGTGACGGACCCACGGATCTGGGCCGTAGGCGAATGCGCGGCGCACCGTGGCGTTGCATACGGCCTAGTAGCCCCTCTGTTTGAACAAGGCAAAGTGTTGGCGAATCACCTGGCCGAGTTCGGCATTGGCCGCTATACAGGCTCTTTAACCTCCACCAAGCTCAAAGTCACAGGCATCGATTTGTTCAGCGCGGGCGACTTCATGGGGGGCGACGGGTTTGAAGAGATCGTGATGAGTGACCCTGCAGGCGGCGTATACAAAAAATTGGTGCTCAAGGGTGACCAACTGGTGGGGGCATGTCTTTACGGGGACACTGTCGACGGTAGCTGGTATTTCAAGCTACTGCGTGATGGACGCAGCGTGGCCGATATCCGTGACAAGCTGATGTTTGGTGAGTCCAATATCGGTGATGTCGGTCATCAGGGCCAAAGCAAAGCCGCTGCCATGGCCGACACTGACGAAGTCTGCGGCTGCAATGGCGTAACCAAAGGCGCGATCTGCAAAGCCATCAAGGACAAGGGCCTTTTTACACTGGACGAAGTTCGTAAACAAACCAAGGCCAGTGCAAGTTGCGGCTCGTGTACCGGACTTGTTGAGCAAATTTTGATGTTTACTGCAGGCGGTGACTATTCGGCAACGCCCAAGCTCAAGCCCATGTGCGGCTGCACTGAGCATGGCCATCAGGCAGTGCGTGACACCATCCGTGAACAAAAATTGCTCACCGTGGGCAGCGTTTTCAAACACATGAACTGGCGAACTCCAAACGGCTGCGCCAGTTGCCGTCCAGCAGTCAACTATTACTTGATCAGCACTTGGCCAAAAGAGGCACAAGATGATCCACAAAGCCGTTTTATCAATGAACGCAGCCATGCCAACATACAGAAAGACGGCACCTACAGTGTGATCCCGCGCATGTGGGCGGGTGAGACCACCGCTGCCGAACTGAGGCGAATAGCCGATGTTGTAGACAAATACCAAATCCCTACCGTCAAGGTCACAGGTGGTCAGCGCATCGACTTACTAGGCGTCAAAAAAGAAGATCTGGTCGATGTATGGAAAGACATCGGGATGCCTTGCGGTCACGCTTATGCCAAAGCCCTGCGAACGGTGAAGACATGCGTAGGCAGTGAGTGGTGCCGTATGGGTACACAAGACAGCACCCAGATGGGCAAGGACCTCGAAAAAGCCATGTGGCGCATGTACGCACCGCACAAGGTCAAGTTCGCCGTTTCGGGTTGCCCACGCAACTGTGCCGAAGCAGGTATCAAAGACGTTGGCATCATCGGTGTCGACAGCGGATGGGAAATGTACGTAGGCGGAAATGGCGGCATCAAAACTGAGGTGGCGCACTTTTTTACCAAGCTCAAGACTGCCGAAGAAGTGCTGGAGTACACCGGTGCCTTCATGCAGCTGTACCGCGAAGAAGGCTGGTACCTGGAGCGCACGGTGCATTACATCAACCGCGTGGGCCTTGACTACGTGAAGAAAAAAATTCTTGAAGATGAAGCCTTGCGTAAAGCCTTATGGGCCAAATTGCAAGCTGCTCTTGAAGGAGAGCCAGACCCCTGGTTTGACTTACAAGAGGCCAAGGTGGACACCCGCCAATTCGAACCACTCACGACAGCCTGACACTAGACAAGGAAACCCATGACTGCATGGAAAGAAATTTGCCGGGTGGAAGACATCCCGGTGCTGGGCTCGCGCCGCGTAGCGCGTGACCAAGGCATCGACGTGGCCGTGTTCCGCAATGATGCCGACGATGTGTTCGCCCTGCTCGATCGCTGTCCGCACAAAGGTGGCCCCTTGTCGCAAGGCATTGTGTTTGGAACCAGCGTGGCCTGCCCGCTGCATAACTGGACGATTGGCCTGTGTGACGGACAAGCGCAAGCGCCCGACGAAGGCTGCACGCCGCGCTTTGAAGTGAAGGTTGATAACGGCGTTGTTTTCCTAAACGCCGACGAATTACTCGCCCACGCAATTGACCTGACACGGCCGGTTGCAGGCCCTGTTTTGCGTAAAACAACCCCAGCCTGATTTCTCGATCATGATCCCTATCACCCGAGAAACCAAATCAACCTGCCCTTATTGCGGCGTGGGCTGTGGTGTAGTGATCGAATCTCGTGGCGCGCAGATCACTGGTGTACGGGGTGACACAGAGCACCCGGCAAACTTCGGACGTTTGTGCACCAAAGGTCAGTCGCTGCATTTGACAGCGGCATCGCAGGTCACAACGCAAACCCGACTTCTCACTCCCCAATGGCGGTCGTCGCGTGGCCAAGATCCGCAAGCGCTGGGCTGGGACGCGGCCATGGACATGGCCAGCCAGCGCCTCGCCGCCATCGTACAAAGCCATGGACCCGACGCTCTGGGCTTTTACATCTCAGGTCAGCTCCTTACCGAAGACTATTATGTTTTCAACAAGCTGGCCAAGGGCCTCTTAGGCACCAACAACATCGACAGCAACTCGCGCCTGTGTATGAGCAGCGCAGTTGCGGGTTACAAGATGACTTTAGGTGCCGACGCTCCACCCGCTTGCTACGAGGACATTGCTCATGCGCAGTGCCTTTTCATCGCGGGCAGCAATGCGGCCTGGGCACACCCGATTTTGTTTCGCCGTATCGAAGACGCCAAACGCGCCAACCCTGCGCTCAAGATGGTCGTGATTGACCCACGCCGCACCGATACAGCCGACATGGCTGACTTGCATCTGGCCATTCAACCCGGCACCGATGTGATGCTCTTTCATGGTCTGCTGCACATCATGCTTGCCCAAGGCTGGACGCAAACCGCCTACATTGCTGCCCACACCAGTGGCTTTGAAGCTTTGCAAGCGCTTGTGGCCGACCATACTCCTGAGCACGTGGCACAGATTTGTGGTGTTCTTGAGGCTGATCTTTACACCGCAGCTCGCTGGTTTGCCGGTGTAAAAGAGGGCGGTACTGAGCGCAGTCCGACCCTCAGCCTTTATTGCCAGGGCCTGAACCAGTCGAGCAACGGCACGGCCAAAAATGCCGCCTTGATCAACTTGCACCTAGCTACCCAACAGATCGGTCGCCCTGGTGCAGGACCGTTGTCGTTGACGGGTCAGCCAAATGCCATGGGCGGGCGGGAAGTCGGCGGCATGGCTAACTTGATGTCGGCGCATCGCGATTTGGCGAACCCACAGCACCGCGCTGAAGTTGCTTCTCTTTGGGGAGTTGCCGATTTACCCGCTAAAGCAGGCCTGACGGCCGTAGAAATGTTTGAGGCTGCAGCCGACGGCCAAATCAAGGCATTGTGGATCGCGTGCACTAATCCCGCCCAGTCCATGCCTGACCAAAAAACAGTTCGCCGCGCCCTGCAACGCGCCGAGTTTGTGGTGGTGCAAGAAGCTTTTGCCACAGCAGCCACCTGTGATTACGCTGATCTGCTCTTGCCGGCGACCACTTGGGGTGAAAAAGAAGGCACTGTGACCAATAGTGAGCGTCGCATCACCCGTGTACGCGCCGCCGTAGCAGCACCGGGCGAGGCACGCGCCGACTGGGTTATTGCAGCAGACTTGGGTAAGCGACTGGCCTTGGTGTTGGGCCGCCCCCAAGACGCTCATCTGTTGGACTACCCCACACCCGAGGCGATCTGGAGTGAACACCGCGAAAGTACCCGTGGCCGCGACTTGGACATCACGGGTCTGAGCTATAACCGGCTGGAATCCCAAGGCCCCGCTCAATGGCCGCTACCCGAGGGGGCCAAATCAGGGCTAGAACGACTTTACGCCGATGGTCATTTCCCGACATCAGATGGCCGCGCCCGCTTTGCAGCCGTAGCTTGGCAGCCAGTATCTGAAGAACGTGTGTCGCAGTTTCCGTTTTCTTTGACCACTGGCCGCTTGCGCGACCAGTGGCACGGTATGACCCGCACGGGCACTGCTGGCCGTCTGTATGCCCACAGTCCGGAGCCGTGCCTGCAAGTGAATCCGCAAGACGCCAAGCGCATGGGCTGGTCAGATGACGAACTGGTTCAGGTGCGTAGTAAGCGCGGTGCACTGGTGTTACCGGTGCAGTTCAGCGCACAGGTTGCACCCATGCAGTCCTTCATCGCAATGCATTGGGGCTCCGAGGTGCTGAGTGGACGCGATGCAAATGGCGAGGCTGGTTTTGGCGTGAACGTACTGACTACCTCTAGTTACTGCCCAACGTCCAAACAACCCGAACTCAAACATGCTGCAGTACAGATCATCCGTGCTGACCTGTCGGCTGACGCCACATGGCAGTTGATGGGCATGGCTTGGCTACCATCCGACCAGGTGTGGACGGTACGCCAAAAATTGCAAAAGTTGATGCCAGATTTTGACTTCGCTTACTTGGTGCCATTTACAGACACATCGGCTGCACTGGCCGATCAGGCCCCACGCACAGGTTTGCTGTTGCGTGCAGCCTGCCGAGCACCGGTCGACAACCTCTTGCTGCAAACAGTAGCTGAAGCCCTGAGCCTGAACGACACAAATACCCTGCATTACAAAGATGCAGTCCGTGTTCAACGTCGCTCGGTACGTTTGACGACAGCGGATACAAACGGTTTGCGCAGCCTGCAAGGCTTTTTGATTGCTGGTGACAGCCGCTCGGCTCGCTGGCTCAAGACCTTGCTCCAAGAGTCCACGCCTCTCAACTGGTCAGCTCGCCAGTGGTTGGTTGCCTCAGATGCGCCGATGGACGGGACCTTACCAGTTAGCCGTCAGGTTTGCAGTTGCCTGAATGTGCGTGAAGACGCGATTTCCGTTTGCTTACAAAGCCTGAGTGGTAGCGAAGTTGAGCGCTTAGCAGGGTTGCAAAGCCAATTGCACTGCGGTACACAATGCGGATCCTGCGTACCTGAGTTGCGCCAGATTACAAGACGAGTGGCGGCTCTGGTTTGAACTTGAGCTGACAAACCTATTGACTAATCAGCTAACTGAATTTCTTAACAATCGCGATCATGGGAATCAGTCAATACATCAAGGACATAGGACGAGGTAAGGATGGCGCACGATCGATCGGGCGCTCACAAGCCGCAGACCTCATGGGACAGATCATTGACCAGCAGGTCAGCGACCTTGAACTTGGAGCGTTTTGCATCGCCATGCGCATCAAGGGTGAAACCCCCGAGGAAATGGCTGGATTTCTGGATGCCGTGCACGGTCGTCTGAACAAGGTAGACACTCGTCAAACGCGTAGCGTGGTGCTGCCAAGCTACAACGGTGCTCGCAAGCTACCGGTGCTCACACCTCTTTTGGCATTTCTTTTGGCTCGCGAGGGTGTGGCCGTGGTCGTGCACGGCGAGGCCACCGAGGACAAACGCGTCAGCAGCCAAGCTGTATTTGCGCACCTTGGCGTGAACGCGGTAGAGCAAGTGGGCCAGGCAAAGGCCGCACAAGTGCAGTTCATTCCCACACGCGTCCTGCTTCCAGGGCTGGACCGTTTGCTGGCTGTACGCCGCGCAGTAGGCCTGCGTAACTCAGGTCACAGCTTAGTGAAACTGATGAACCCCTGCGATGGTCATGCACTTGTGGTCAGCAGCTACACCCACCCCGAATATTTATTGTCTATGTCAGCAACCTTTGCCTTGACCGGCCAGCACGCCCTGCTGCTACGCGGCACCGAAGGGGAGCCCGTGGCCGATGCCCGACGCACACCGGCCATGGACGTTTTTAAAGACGGCCAGATACGGCGAGTTCAAGAACATAAAGAAGGCTCGCTTGTACAAGTGCCCGAGTTACCCACTACCGACGCTGCCGCTACCGCTCGCTACATCGAGCATGTGCTGCAAGGCCTACTGCCCGTGCCCGAGGCAATTGATCTTCAAGTCCAACACATTCTGCGAGAGGTGAACCCATGAAGACTCCCATCAAAGGTAGCTGTACTCTGGTCGGTGCAGGCCCTGGCGACCCCGAACTGCTGACGCTCAAAGCGGTTAAGGCAATTGCCAGTGCCACTTTGCTGCTGATAGACGATCTGGTGAACGACGCTGTACTCGAGCACGCGTCGCCAACCGCCCGTATCGTGCATGTAGGTAAACGTGGCGGCTGCAAGAGTACCCCGCAGGCATTCATTGACAAACTAATGATCACCGCGGTACTTGAAGGAGAGCATGTCGTGCGCCTGAAGGGAGGAGACCCCTTCATCTTTGGCCGGGGTGGGGAAGAGGTCGAGAATTTGCGCCAAGTAGGTATTGATGCAGACGTTGTAAATGGCATCACTTCGGGTCAAGCTGCTTTGACAGGCTTGGGCGTGTCCTTGACGCACCGCGACCATGCTCAAGGTGTGCTTTTTATGACCGGTCACGCTCAACCTGGCGCCCAAGGGCCAGATTGGCCCAGCTTAGCGCAGTTATGCCACCAGCAGCGCATCACTTTATTGATTTATATGGGCACCAGCCGATCTGCTCAAATTCAAGCTGGTTTACTTCAAGGCTTGCCTGCGCAAACGTCGGTAGCGGTGGTACAAAAAGCCAGCCGCCATGACCAACGCCACGCTGTGACCACCTTGGATGCTTTGCACGACACTTTGCATGCCGAAGGACTGAGTAGCCCTTGCATCATCGCTGTAGGCGATGTTTTGACTGCTTTGCGTGCATTAAAAGACAATTCGCCCATCCCAATGAGATGCGCTGCATGAACGACTCACGCCCCCCCGCTTTGCTTTTGTTTGCACACGGTTCGCGCGACCCCGTATGGCGGGAACCGCTTGACAAGGTGTGCCAGAGCATTGCGGACCAACATCCCGGCTACTGTAAGCTGGCGTTTTTGGAATTCATGCAGCCAGAATTGACCGATGCGCTTAACGCATTGGCCCAAGCGGGCGAACAGTCTATTATTGTTGTCCCCATGTTCTGGGCTAGCGGAAAACACATCAAAACCGATTTGACCGAGGCCGTCGATCGTTTCTCCCTAGCGCATCCAAAGATAACGGTGATAGTGGCAACGGCGCTGGGAGAAGCGACAGCAGTGCAGGTCGCCCTTGCCGACTACGCCTTATCTTGCGCGGCAATGACCTCCAAACTTTGACACAAATAAAATTTTCAGTAGCCGGTTTTTCCCGTCAGTAGACAGCTTAGGCATGTGATCCGACGTCTGCTATCGCTGCACGCGGGTCGACCAGGATGGCTAAGGCGGCTGTAGGCTGGAACCCGTCTTTGGACGTGCTGCTGGAAAGCGTCTGCTTTCGACGGCGGATTCAACCGGTCGATGCAACGCATTCGCTGAACATCTCAGCGGGCGTATGGAAGCCGAGCGTTTTGCGCGGCCTCTCGTTTAATTGTCGCGCAATCGCGTTGAGCTGAACCTGCGAATAGCCCGAGATGTTCACGCCCTT
>CAMAYM010000054.1 GCA_945862495.1 Bordetella parapertussis
CAAACTCGCTGATCATTACAGCAACCGAACCCGTTTTTAACGATTTAATGAAAGTGATTGCGCAACTCGACCGCCGTCGGACCCAGGTCTATATCGAATCCATCATTGTCGAGTTATCAGATACGAATGCTGCCGAACTCGGCGTTCAGTGGCAGGCGCTCAACAGTTCGAACACTGCTTTTGCTGGTACCAATTTTAACGGACCAACCGCCTCGGGTAATACAAACATTATCGGAGCCAGTGCTGCGGTGAACGCAATGCTTGGCACAGCGGTTGCAGGTGCGGCAGCGCCTACCTTAGGTTTAGGACTCAATATTGGCTCAATCACAACTTTTGGAAATAATTTGGCCTTTTCATCGCTCCTGAGGGCGATTTCAACAATTTCAGGTTCAAACGTATTGTCGACACCTAACTTAATGACGCTCGATAACGAAGAGGCCCGCATCATTGTCGGTCAGAATATTCCGATTGTGACGGGTTCGTATGCGCAAACAGGCAGCACGTCTACCGTCACGCCCTTTCAAACATTCACGCGCCAAGATGTTGGCTTAACACTGCGTGTGCGACCACAAGTGTCAGACAATGGGACAGTGAAACTTCAGATTTTTCAAGAAGTATCGAGCATCCAATCTGTTACTAACAGTGGAATTATTTTAAACAAAAGAAACGTCGAGTCCAATGTGATTGTTGAGGATGGACAAATAATTGTGTTGGGTGGCCTGATTGGCGATAACTACACGGATGGTAGCTCTAAGATTCCGTTACTAGGTGATCTTCCATTAATTGGTGGTTTATTTAGGTATGACAATAAATCTCGAACCAGAACAAATTTGATGGTTTTTATACGGCCCTCGGTATTGCGTAACAACGAACAAAACAATATTTTTTCAAATAATAAGTTAGATGATTTTGAAGAAAAACGTAAGAGTTTTGTTCAAGTACCTCTATTTCCTAAAAATGACAATTTAAACACCGCAAGCTTGAGAGACATCAGAGATATCATGCATGACATTGCACCATAATGAAAATCCCTTTTTCCTTCGCTAAAACTCATGAGGTTCTGTTAATCGGCGTGTCTGGAGAGACGCCAACGCTCTATTGGAGTCCCAAAACAAAGCCCTCTATTCTTCAAGAGGTTTCGCGAAACATTGGACCGCTTCACTTTTGTAAAAAGAGTTCAGAAGAAATTCTTGCCATGATGAGTCAAGAGTTTGCTAAAAATGAAACAGATGCTGCAACGGTGGTGGATGAATTAGAAGAGAATGTAGATCTCGCGCGTTTAATGCAAGATATCCCCCTGACACAAGATCTGTTAGAACTTAAAAATGATGCCCCTATCATTCGCATGATAAATAGTCTATTTAAACAAGCGAGTCGTGATGATGCGTCAGATATTCATCTAGAGGCCTATGAAAAACAATCTGTCGTTCGTTTTCGGATAGACGGAGATTTAAGAGACGTTGTGGATTTAAAACGAGGTCTGCATTCAGCCTTAGTATCAAGAATTAAAATTATGGCTTCACTGGATATCGCTGAAAAGCGTATGCCCCAGGACGGTAGGATCTCTCTGAGAGTCGGCAATAAGGCACTCGATATTCGAGTATCCACGCTACCTACCGCACATGGTGAGCGGGTGGTGATGCGCTTGCTCGAAAAAAATTACTCTAAATTAGATTTGAAAGTGCTTGGCATGGCGCCAGATACTGAAAAAAAATTTTTAGAGCTGATTAATAAACCCTATGGGATTGTGTTGGTGACGGGTCCCACGGGTAGTGGAAAAACCACCACGCTCTATAGCGCGCTGTTAACCTTGCGCTCGCAAGTTACCAACATCATGACTGTCGAAGACCCCATTGAATACAACTTGGAGGGCGTTGGACAAACGCAGGTCAATTCGCGTATTGAAATGAATTTTGCGAGGGCTTTGCGTGCCATTTTGCGTCAAGATCCTGATATTGTCATGATTGGTGAAATCCGCGATTTAGAAACGGCACAAATTGCTGTTCAGGCCTCCCTCACGGGACATCTGGTGTTGGCGACGCTTCACACCAACGACGCCCCTTCCGCCGTCACGCGCTTAATCGATATGGGTATCGAACCGTTTTTATTGTCTTCTTCGTTGCTAGGTGTTCTGGGGCAGCGCCTTATCCGCTTGAGCTGTCCAGCCTGCCATGGTCAGGGCTGTCCAGAATGTTCGAACTCTGGCTTTAAAGGTCGCGCTGGCATTTACGAATTAATGTCAACGACGCCTGAACTCAAAGAGTTAATCCACCAAAGTGCTTCAGAAGCACAAATACGGCAAAAAGCGCTGGACACCGGGATGCGCTCGTTAAAGCAGGATAGCGAGCGGTGGGTGAGCGCCAACATGACGACGCCCGCAGAAGTCAGGCGTGTGACCGGCACCGATCACTTGGACGCTTAACATGCCCTTATTCCAGTTTGAAGCGGTGACCTATGCCGGTAAAACAGAACGCGGCACTGTTGAGGGCGAAAGCGTACGCGCGGTCAGACAACTCTTGTTAAATAAAGAGTTGGTGCCTATTTCGATTACAGATGTAGCACTCACACAAGCAGCAGTTAAAGAGCGCGGCTTATTTTCCAATCAGAAAGCGATCTCCGCAAAAGATCTGGCCATTTTATCAAAACAACTGGCCCTTCTGGTTAAGTCTGGCATCTCGATCGAAGACAGTATCACCATCCTTTCCGAAGACATGGGGATCAAAAAGCACACGCGTAAAGTGCTTGATTCAATCTTGGCAGATATCCGTTCTGGTATGCCGCTCTCTCAGGCACTGGCTAACCATCCTCAAACCTTTAGTGCGTTCTACCAAGGTATCGTTGCTGCGTCTGAACAATCCGGTCAAATGGCTCACGTGCTGACTCAGTTGGCTATTTTTTTAGAAAAAAGAGAAGCCCTCAAGCAAAAAGCTTTCGGCGCGTTGGTCTATCCAGCAACGCTGCTGAGTGTTTCCTTTTTCGTCATCATCTTTTTGATGACCTATGTGGTACCGCAAATTGTTCGGGTGTTTGAATCGACAAAACAAAAATTACCCGTCATCACGCAAGTAGTGATGGCGTTGTCTAATTTTTTAACGCAATGGGGCTTAACGCTTTTACTGGGTGGCTTGCTTAGTGCGTTGATCTTTAAATATATGTCGCGTCAACAAAATTTTCGATACCGCTGCGACGCGTTTTATTTAAAAATACCGATTTTGGGGCAATTACTGCTTGAGTTTGAAACGGCGAGATTCGCTGGGACGATGGCATTACTCGTCGGGGCCAATGTACCAATACTCTCCGCGCTCCACCATTCAAAAAACACCCTTTCGAACTTGGTCCTCAAAGAAACAATAGCGATGGCTGAGGCGCGCCTCGCCGAAGGCACCTCGCTGGCCAAGGCCATTGCAAACCAAGGGATTTTTTCACCCATCCTCGTACACTTAATACGCTCGGGTGAAGCGAGCGGACAGTTAGCAGAAATGTTGCGTTATGCCGCAGAAAACGCAGAGGCCGAAGCTGAAAATAAAACTAAAATATTTACGAATTTACTTGAGCCCGTATTGATCTTATTGATGGGTGGCTTTGTGCTCACCATTGTGATGGCCGTTATGCAACCGATCTTAGAAATGAATAACGGCATCCGTTAACCTGCTGGCTTGAATCAAAGACCTCATTTCACTTGAGTGAATTTTTGCTTACTCCATAACACTGCGGTGAAGTTATTATCAGACTGTCGCGTTGTAAATCTTTTGATCAAAGTTTGGGTATTAATATTGCGTAGATCAATCAACATATTGGTATTGGCCAACCAATAATCTGACTTGACCCCCACAGCACTGTCTGACTGAAGTGTTTTGTTTGGCTGGATTTTTGAAAGCAAGGTCGTGATATCGCTCTGACTTTTTAATGGCATACTCAGTCTAGATTGCACCAACTTTATGGCATCCGCTTGGGATAAGGATGGCCACATCGCTAACAATAGCTCAACAGAAGCAGTATTTAGGTTAATCGCAGTCGGCTCAGGCAACACGATCGCAAACTGACTGATTCTTTTAATCATGTCACTGGTGTAGCCAGGAATGTTGATCAGCTCCTCGAGGTATTGAAGCCGCTGGTTATTGCCCAGAACATATTGCGCAGTTTGATTTGCTAGATTCTTATTCAATCCGAGTTGCTCAAGCAAGTTGGCATACGTTTGAATGGCGGATTGATTAACAGTGCTTAATTTTGCATCCCATAAATTTGAAATGTTGAACAGTCCTTGGGCGTCCTGAATGGAGCCACTAAATTTAACGCTTGTTAATTCTTCTGGCAAATCTTGATTTTTAAGAAAGTCTTCAATACTGCTGTTTTCAATAGGCAGCGCCCAGATTTCGCCTAAGTGATCAACGCCTTGGCTATTCATCAAATCAATTCTTAAGACCAATCTCACGACATCGACGAGCGATCGTTGCAACCAATAAACTTGAGTATTTTCTTTGTAAATTCGAGTCTTTCTGATTTCAAAATCTTGTTGCCACACCAAGCTGGCGATACAGATCGACATGAGACTGACCACAATTAAAGCCATTATTGTGGCGGACCCCTTTTGTGCGCACGCATCCCGCATTTACAACTTCCCTTCTGCGATACAAGAACTTGTCAGAGGAGCACGACTGCCCATCAGTGATAGTGAAATTTGCAGGCCTAACGCAGATTTCTTGGTAAAAGAACTCCAATACGGTTCAATCTTTTGCTGCAAGACGCGTGGCAGTTGATACGATAATTGCAAAGAGGCCAAGCCTGAGTCTGGGTCTTTCGATAGCGTTTCAAGAATCTTATCGGCGTCTTGTTTATTGCTAAAGAGCGCGGTGGTATATCTTTTAAGAACATTGTCCTCTAACGTATAACCAACAAATTGCCATCCATTCGCTTGCAAAGAAGAATAGTGTCGCATGATCCAAGTGTATGTATTTCCTTGCACAAATGACGGCAGTGATTTTTCATCCGGATTGTTAACCATTGTCTCGCAGTCATTTTGAAAATATTTCAGCATGACTACGATGGCTTCTTGATCTTTGATTTGTCCTTCAACACTGTCTTTTACCCGAAACGCACCCCCTAGACCTTGGCTGGCCATGAGTCCAAGGACACTCAAAATGAGCAACGCAATCATCGTTTCAATTAAGGTAAAGCCGTGATTATTCCTCATAGATTCGAAGTGAGATAATTGAAGACCACCGTTGTGAGTTTGGCGAGACGCTGATCTTGTGGCTCAGTTGGGTCAGTGGGACTCGCAAGATAGACCTCAATCACGACCCGCCTAAATAATGGATTGGGTGTGGCAAAGGTCGTGCGGACACACACTAAGGGCACATTCAGTTGCGAGCAGTTTGTTTTGCGAATGTCATATTCAGGCCATACTTTTTGTAGGTAAATTTTGTTTAACGCATCATTCGCCGATAACATCGCCAGATACTGTTGCTGAATCGTCGTTTGCGTTTGAACACTTTGCGTTAGAGCCTTTACGCCTGCCGTGAGGGCGATCGCCAAGATAGAAAGACCAATCAAGACTTCTATGAGAGAGAAACCTTGCTGCGCATCATTGTGTCGTTTTTTAGGCAGCATGATATTTAGTGAAGTTCAAAATAGCCATCTTGCCGGCGGTGAATCGTTGCGGACAATGTGTCTTGCGTGATCTTAAATAGGATAGCTGACGTTGAACCCGCCCCATCCAAAAGGAATTGAGTTGTACCTTCAACTTTTGTCTGCGTCTTCCAAACAAAGGGAGAGAGTGCATCGCCCACAACATAAAACTCGTCTTTCAAATTTGGTGTTAAAAATCGCCAACCCTTTTCATCAATCTGAAACATGATCGGCGCGCCCGAAAGGGTTGTTTCATCTTTAGCTTGATTCAGACTCACGAGGAGTCTGCGATTCATGTCTTTCCATTGCGTTTGTTCAGCGCCAAAAAAAGAAACAGACATCATCCCAAACACAACACTGAGGATGACTAAAACAACAAGCACCTCAACCAATGAAAATCCAGCTTGGTGGTTTTTATTACCAATTGCCGAGATCTGCATCAAAACCTTTCCCTCCAGGCTTATTGTCTGCACCAAGACTAAAGACATCAATTTCACCCCGGGTGCCTGGATTTGAGTATTGATAGGCAAATCCCCACGGATCTTTTGGCAAACGGTCTACATAGCCGTTTGGTTTCCAATTTTGAGGAATGGGTTCACTGGTTGGCTTTGCAACGAGTGCAGAAAGTCCCTGTTCGGTGGTGGGGTACCGACCGATATCCAGACGGTAAAGTTTGAGCGCTTGAACGATCGAGTTAATGTCTTGTTTGGCTGCGATCACACGCGCTTCATCTGGTTTGCTCATGATCTGTGGCACGATTAAGGTTGCCATGATTCCAATGATCGCGATGACGACCATAACTTCGATAAGCGTGAAGCCAAGCTGCGAACGATTCTCAATAGAGGATCCCTTCAGTTTGCGATCGAAAAAATTCAATTTTCTCATTTGAGTTGAAATCCAGATTATGCAAAAGTCTGTCCGAAAAGGTTAAAATAACAGCTATAGCGGGCTCAGGCTAATAATAGTTGAGAATTAAATCTAGTCGAAGATACTTTATTCGTCTTCTTACGCCACGAACTATGCAAACATCGTCAGATCAACAAAGCACGCTTGGCCAGCGGTTCAAAAAAATCAAAGAGATTCTGACCACCGATCATTCGATTGACTGGGCAAGCCTTTGGCATAAAGTGACGGGGCAACGGACCACAAATACGACAGGTCAGGATTTACAACGATCGCATCGCTGGGGTGTCTTTTTAAATAAAATCAAACCACTGTGGTTTGCCCAACTCATCAGAAATACCTTGATTTTGTGTATCGTCTTTATCCTGACTTATTGCTATTTAGCGATTGAACGCTTACCAAAATATTCAGATGTGACACAGCCGGTGCATATTGATCAGATCCACGATGTGCGAAAAGCTGCCAAGTTATTTGGCTACAAAGATACAGATATGTCTAAAGTCCAGCTGACAGGCTTAATGCGCCATGACGGTGCCTCGAGCGGGTATGCCATTTTTGAGGTGGATGGCAAAAACACAGGCGCTATTGCCGTCGGTGAGACCTTTGATAAGGGATATTTTTTAAAGAGCATTGGCCCTGAGGGCGTCGAGGTGATGTTTCAGGGCAAGCTTCATCAAATTCCGATGCCGATCAAGGGATTTTAAATAATAAAAAATGTCGCTCATCTCCGTCTATGTCGTTGTCTGGATTGCGTTATTCGCGTGGGCCTCGTTCATCGATTTCAAGAGTTTCATACTTCCTGATTGGATCACCCTACCGCTCCTCCTGAGTGGCGTGATTTTTAACACCTTAAGTGCAAATAGTTTTTGCTCAAGCACGGATTCAGTGCTCGGAGTCTTGATCGGGTATGGATTGATTCGTTTAGTTGATGCGTGTTATTACAAGCTCAAAAAACTACGAGGGATCGGTCAAGGTGATGCAAAATTGCTGGCCGCAATTGGCGCAATTTTAGGTTGGCAGGCGATTTTCCCAGTACTATTTTTTTCTTCGATACTGGGGATCATCGCTGGGCTTAGTCTAAGTAAATTTAGTCGTTCAGCTCTTGAAAACAAAATACCCTTCGGCCCATTTTTGAGTCTGATTGCCTGTGCGTTTATTGTCGAAAAAGCGTTGTATCCTGGGCCTTAAATTTTTTGCTGAACAATCCGCCTACTTTCAGCAGCGATGCCATCAGAAATATCTTTACGTTTGCGGTTGTAAACACCCCACGTAATTTTTCCTTCATAAAGCTCAAGACGATTTTTTTGTGCTGCCGGAAACGCAATCATCTTGTTGTAGTCGGCCATCTGCTTGTTTGAGGGTGATGTGAGAGCAAGTGCCTCATTCAATTCGTCAGCAAGTTTGTCGTAGGCCTGAGCCCAGGCGTTCAGAGCGGTTTTTTGTGCCTGCGTTATTTTGCTTCTGTCAGACATCATGGCAAGGTTGATATCGCTTGGCGTACAAAAGGTCTTGGCAAAATACGCAGCGTACTCAGGCTCAAGACAAAAATACTTTATTTTTCCGGTCAACACACTGACGGTTTCTCTCGGCGTAGGTGAGTCCGACGGCGCAGGATTGAGGATGTCGCCACCAGGGGGAACTGCGCATGCACTAAGCAGAATGGTAAAGAGAATAACAAGTAAGCGCATGAGGGTTCTCAGCTATAGATACATTAATTTCATAAACGAAATGGTCGGCGCCACTGGCGTTGATGCACAGCTGTTCATTTTAACGTATTACGATTGCTTTTAACTCGCAAGCTTCTGAGTCATTCTTTTGTAAAAAAGTCTTTATATAATTGAATGACTTCACCATATGCAGGATAACTAAATGCAACGACTCCGCAAACACCTCTGCCTTGCATTTTTGGGTCTGATAGGGACGAGTGCCTCTTCTGCACAAAGCTCTGTCACCTTATACGGTTTAGTTGACGGCGGATTGCGCTACTCTTTAGTGAGCAACGAAAAAAGTAAAAATGTATCAAACGTTGGTCTTGCCTACGGCACGCAGTCGGGCAATCGTTGGGGCATCCGAGGAGTCGAGAGCTTGGGTGGAGGCAATAGTGCCTTTTTTCAACTCGAAAGTGGTTTTGACCTCGGCAATGGCACTTTAGGTCAAAGTGGCCGGATGTTTGGACGTGCGGCCTGGTTGGGCCTACAAAATACGTCTTGGGGTGACGTACGCTTAGGCCGTATGACTAACCTATCCTCAGACTGGCTGGTCAAGTTTGTCGATCCTTTTGGCGGCGATCTCAACCAACTTAACATGGGGCATGCTTTTACTTCGGGCAACACCCTTCGCCTCAGCAACGTGTTGATGTATAGAACGCCAACCTTTAGCAATATCCAAGCCGGTCTTGGTTATTCCTTTGCAACAGGTTTGTCGTCGAATGGCGGATCTACAGGCTATGACTTTGCAACCAATAACAATTCGCGTCAGTTGACTGCAGGTATCAAGTACGCAGCAGGTCCGGTATTTGCAGCAGCCACCTACGAAAAAGCGTTTGCTTCAGCCTCTTCGGATGCTGGCGGCATGACGGTGAGCAACTGGAACATCGGTGCCACGTATGACTTTAAAATTTTGAAACTGAGTGCGGGCTATGGTCAAACGCGCGACGGTTTCTGGGCGGGTTCAGGCGCTGGGGGCTCAGGTGCGACGATACCCACTATGCCTTCAGGCAATAACTTAGCAGTCGAATTTGTACCTGGTGTGGGCTACAACAGCTACATCGTCGGCGCTACGATTCCAACTAATTCGGTTTCTCGCATCATGATTTCATGGACCATGATTTCGCCAAATACCGCGATGCAAGACCTCTACTCGGCCAGTAACCAAAACTCTTATAACTTAGGCTATTACTACGACTTTACCAAGCGCACAAACTTATACGCCTATGTTGGACAAAGTACTAACTACGCCACCGATAGCGATGCTAAAAGCACTGTCGTAGGTATTGGGTTACGGCATCAGTTTTGAGTTGAGTGCCGAGCAATCAAACGTTTCGTCACACAATCTTCACATAACGGTAACCCAATGTTCACCTAGGCTCTCTAGAATCAATGTTTGTCATTTTTGGGGTTAGGCGTACAAGCGCCTCTCACCAGTCTGGGCAATATGGTGGGCTATGGACGCGAATACCTCCAATCCGCTCCATGGATTTTACTGGCCCCTGCTTCGATTATTGTCCTCACAACACTTTCAATTTCCTTAGTGGGCGACTGGGTCCGAGACAAACTCGACCCGACGCTGCAATAAAACAAACAAAAGTTACAACAAATCCTGACATCCATTTAAAGAGGAAAATAATTCATGGCACGCGCAAAAAAAAATGTACTGATGATTGTGGTAGATCAATGGCGTGGCGATACGCTCGGCAAGCTGGGTCACCCTACCGTTAAAACACCTAACATCGATGCGCTCGCCAATGAGGGCGTGACATTTGCCAAACACTACACGCAGGCCGTTCCTTGTGGTCCAGGTCGCGCCTCGATGCTGACCGGTCTTTACATGATGACGCACCGTGCGGTTCAAAACACCATTCCGCTGGATGCACGGCACACCAATATCGCCAAAGAAGTCCGCAAAGCAGGATACGAGCCCGCACTTGTCGGCTACACAACCACCACACCTGACCCACGCGAGACAGCCCCTCAAGATCCGAGATTTAAAGTACTCGGCGCGGACATGGAAGGTTGGAAGCCCGTCGGCTCTTGGGGCCTAAAAATGGAAGCCTATTTTGCCTGGGTTAAGGCCAAGGGCTATCCCGTCCCTAAAATCCCCACCAATATCTGGTTGCCCAAAGGTCAAGACGAAGACGACATCGGTGCAACAGCCAAGCCAAGCATGATCCCTGCGGATCTGTCAGACACCTCTTTCTTCACAGACCGTGCGTTGGAGTATCTCAAAGGCACAGAGAACAAGCCTTGGTTTCTGCACCTGGGCTACTATCGCCCGCACCCGCCTTTTATTGCCCCAGAGCCCTACAACGCTATGTACAAGCCGGAGGACTGCCCGGCCCCTATTCGTGCAGAGTCCGTTGAGATCGAAGCCGCACAACACCCGATGCTGGCGTTTTATCTCAAGTCGATTGAACGTAAAAAGTTTTTTGAACACGGTCAGGGCATGGGTGCCGACATGACGGAGCAAGAAGTTTTGCAAATGCGGGCAACTTATTACGGCCTGATGTCCGAAGTCGACGCACATGTCGGACGCGTCTGTGACTATCTCAAGCAAACCGGTCAGTGGGATAACACCTTGGTGGTCCTCACCAGTGACCATGGCGAGCAGCTCGGTGACCATCACCTGATGGGTAAGCTCGGCTATTTTGACCAGAGCTTTCATATCCCCATGATCGTGCGTGACCCTAGCGAGTCAGCCAATCTCACGCGCGGCAAGATCGTCCGTCAATTCACTGAGACGGTCGATACTATGCCGACGATTCTCGAATGGCTGGGCCTACCTGTGCCACGCACCTGCGATGGCGAGTCACTCCTGCCTTTTATACATTATGCCGAAGCGCCTGCTGACTGGCGTACTGAGGTGCACTACGAGTTCGACTTTAGAAATATTTTCTATTCCAAACCAGAAGATTATCTCGGACTGGGTATGGATGAGTGCTCATTGTCTGTCATACAAAACGATCGATTCAAATACGTGCACTTTGCAGCCCTACCCCCCTTGTTTTTTGATTTAGAAAAAGATCCGAATCAGTTGCGCAACCTTGCCAAAGATCCCGCTTATGCCGTACAGATGTTGGATATGGCTCAAAAAATGCTGAATTGGCGACTTAAACATGCGGATCGCACGCTCACCGGCTATGCAGCAACGCCTGAAGGGTTAATATCAAGACTATGAATTCCCTTGCCACGCTGTTATTGAGCAAAGAAGCCATCGTGTTTGATCTCGATGGCACGCTCCTGCATACTGAGCCAGATATTCGCATGGCCATTAACGCAGCACTGACTGAATGCGGTCATAGGTCAATAGACCCGAACGTCGAGCTCCCCAACCTCCATGGTCCCTCCCGTGAACTTGTGGGAAGCGCCGTCGCCTTAGTCGATTTTCCTGAAGAAAGCTTAGACGCTTTAATTCCCATCTATCAGCATCATTACAAACTTCAGGCACACGCCCATTCGAATCTCTACCCGGGTGTCATGGCGCTATTGGAGCGACTGCGAGATCGCGATATAAAACTTGCGATTTGCACCAATAAAATCGAAGCGAATGCACGTCATGCCTTAACAAAAACGGGCATTATCGATTTCTTTGAAGTCATCACAGGTTCGGACACGACTGCCTTTCCCAAGCCACACCCTCTACCCTTGTCGCACACCCTCAAGGAACTGGAGGTAGCGCACGCGCACGCCGTACTGATTGGAGATACGCATGTCGATGCGCGCTGTGCGGCGCATTGCAATGTCGACTTTATTTTGCACCAAAATGGCTATGGAAGACCCAGCGAAGCCGACTATCGGATCGCTGGACAGTTCAATACCTATGACGGCGTATTTTCTTAGTACTATAATGCGTTAAAAGTAAGAAGATGGCAAGCTTAATCAATCAGCTTGCCATTTTCACGAAAAGGATGTGGGCCATCATAGGGTCCGACGAATGCAAGGTGAGTCACCAAGCCCTCGGGCGGTGACCAGCCAAACACACGATAGGCCGGCGGCTCTAACATCCAAGTCGACGCAGCATCCTCGGTCAGATTGAGTGTGACTTGATGGGCTGGCGAAGGTGTCGTGCTGGCAATCGTTCCGGCAAAGCGAACGTCAATGGCACGATGTAAGTGGCCACAAATAACGCGCTCAACATTTGGATGACGACTAATAATTTCCTTGAGACGCTCAACACCACCCTGCATACCGATCTTATCCATATGACCGATCATGGTCGTAAAAGGCGGATGATGCATCGCTACCACGACAGGTTTACCAGTATTTTTTTGGAGCTTTTGTTCCAGCCAGTCCAACCGCTCTTGACAGAGTGTGCCTCCACTCTCGCCTGGGATGCTCGTATCCAGCGTCAATAAGGTCAACGGCCCGATCTCCACCTCATATTGAATAAAACCAGACTCTCCAAGGTATGTATGGTCAGGAAACGCCGAACGCAGTCCCTCACGTGTATCGTGATTACCTGGCATCAAGTAAACGGGGATATCAAGGGGCGCAATCAGCTCCGCCAGATGCTGATACTCTAACTCACGACCAAAGTCAGTCAAATCTCCCGTCATCACGACCGCTAAGGGCTTTTGCTGCAAAGACATGACCGACTGCACAGCACGGTGCAAGTAAGGCGCAGTGTCTAACTTTCCATACGCTAGACGGCCAGGTTCACGAATGTGGGTATCGGATAATTGAACAAAAGAAATGGTCATGCTTAAGACTCCTTGGCAGATATAAATGAATTAGGCAAAAAATCGATAGAGACCGTATCGCCCTGTTGATAACGTGCATCCCTTGAAACATCAAGAACCAGTGGATCTTGATCAGCTAACCGCACGCGAAGCTGTATGTGATCACCCCGAAAACTTCGCTGCACAATCAAGCCGTGTAAGCGGTCAGACTGTGGCTCAGCAATCACGATATCCTCAGGTCGAACAAGCAGTTCTTGACCGAGATGCGCGGGAACATGAAAGATCGACGATCCAATAACAAGAACGCCCTCTTGAGTCTGCGGAAGATTACGACGTAAGATATTGACGCGCCCTAAAAAGTTCGCCACAAAGGCATGCGTGGGCTGTCGATAAAGCGTTTCGGGGTCACCCACTTGAATGATCTCTCCTGCACGCATGACTGCCATACGATCCGCGATGGCCATCGCTTCTTGCTGATCATGTGTCACATAGACTGCCGTTATACCCAGTCGACGCAGTAATTCCGCTAACTCATCACGCAAGGCTTCTTTCAATTTACTATCGAGCGCAGTCAAAGGTTCGTCTAACAGTAATACTCTGGGACCTGCCGCGACGGCACGCGCAAGCGCGACACGTTGCTTTTGACCGCCCGATAGCTCAGCAGGACGTTTATGCTCTAGACCACCGAGTCGGACCAAGTCAATCAACTCGCCGACTGTTTTTTTCCGAATGGAAGCCTCTGCGCCCTGGACCTTTAAACCGTATTCAATATTGCGCTCTACAGACATGTGGGGAAATAAGGCGTAATGTTGAAAGACCATCCCGACACGACGCTGTTCGATGGGACGAGCCGTGACCTCTTGATCACCAAAAAATATCTGGCCACCGGCATCTGCAGTTTCAAGACCCGCCAAAATGCGCAGCAAGGTGGTTTTGCCACAGCCCGAGGGGCCAAGCAGCGCCATAATCTCACCAGGCTCTACCTTTAAGGTCGTTGGCTTTAAACCTTGCGTCCCATCTGGGTAGGTTTTGGCACACGCCAATGCAGTCAAAGCAATTTGTTCAAGTTCCATAGCGCTTTTGTACGAGATGAGCGGACACGTTGAGCAGCCACAACAAGGGCAGGACCACAATGAAAAACATCAAGGTATAGGCAGAACCAATTTCAATACGCATCGAAGCGTAACTATCAGCCAGACCGACAGGCAGTGTGCGCGTTAGCGGTGTGTGTAAAAGCCAAGTTAAATTGAACTCGCCGATGGAAAGCGTAAACACCATCAGACCACCAGCTACGATAGAGGGCAACACCACGGGCACAAGTACGGTTAGAAAGCGCGTGATAAAGCCTGCCCCAAGAGATCTAGCGGCCTCCTCAATCGAGGCAATCTCTGCCCGCTGAAATGCTGCACTGACTGTGCGCACCATAAAAGGCAAGGTAAACACCATATGCCCCACCAGGATAAACGCATAACTCTGTCTAAAGTCTCGCCATTCACCGTATGTCAGAATGAGGGCTAGACCCGTCGCAAGCCCAGGAACAGCCACAGGCAAGGTCAATATCTCCTCAAAGCTTCTTGCCCATCGCCCACGTGCGCGTGCCAAGGCATAGGCACACGGTACGCCAATCAAGGCATTACCAATGACACAGCTGGTCGCAATCAAAATCGAGGCATATACCGTGGATCCATACTGGCTAAAGACATGGATCACCCACTCCAGCGTCAACCCACTCGCAAGGCCACGACTATATTGCTGAAGAAAAGCAGCCGTAATCGACAGAACCATTGGAGTGATCATAAATAGCAGCACCGTTGCTGTCAGTGTCGCCAAAATGGGCGATCGGCTATTCATTTCTGAACTCCAAGCCTTGTCATAGCGCGACTCGTCCACCCGTCCAACGCCCCATCAAAAACAAGGACAGCCAAGTCAACAAGCCAAGAGACAAGGATAAGGACGCTGCTAACGGAAAATTCGCGTAATTCGTAAATTCGTTATAGATGGTGATAGGCAGGACTTCAAATTTGCTGGCAAGCGTAAACGCTGTACCAAAGGCCCCCATTGAGGTGGCAAAGACAATAGCTGCACAGGCAGCAGTCGTTGGTAGCAACTGTGGCAACCAAGCATCCCACAGCACGTGAAAGCGATTCGCCCCTAGCGAGCGTGCCGCTTCTTCGATAGAGCGATCCATACCTTGAGCAGCGGCGGTATAACTAGCAATCACTCTGGGTAAGGAGAAATATAGATATGCCAGAAACAATCCCGTCAAACCATAGGCGAAGGTGACACGCCCGAGACCGATACTTTCAAATAAATCGGCAACAGCACCCTGCCGGCCTCCCAGCAAAATAATAAAAAACCCTACCACTACACCTGGAAAAGAAAGCGGTAGCGTCAATAGTGCAAGTAAAAAACGTCTTCCAAACACTTTTGGTTTAGCAAGGTACAAACCCACCGCCAAACCAAGCATGAGTGTGGCTGCGGTCACCACCAAGGATAAAAGAAGGGTATTGATCAAACTTGTCGCATAACGCGAATCGATCAATATTGCGAAGTATGTTTCCCAACCTTTGGCAGCAGGCAGCGCGATCAATAGTGTGATAGGCAACAACCAAAATGCCATAAAAAATATTGCGACGGGGATCAGACACGCAGTGAGCACGCGCTGCGCGCCTGAACCCGAAGACATGATTAACGCACTTGCTTTAAATACGTGTCAGAAAATGCTTTCTGCACAGTTGCCATTTTGGCGTAATCGACTGCAACAGCACGCTTATACTCGTCTGCTGGCAAAAATCTTGACTGTGCTTCTGCAGACATAGCCGAAGGACGCACTGGACGCAAAAATGCATTTGCCCATAACGCCTGACCTGCATCAGAGAGCACGAAGTCCAATACTTTTTTGCCATTCTCTGCATTCGGTCCTTTATTCACCAAACTCATGACATAAGGAACGACTACAGTACCCTCGGTAGGGATAACAAACTCAACGTTTGCCTTGTCCTTGTACTTGGCACGGTACGCATTAAAGTCGTAGTCCAGCAAGATTGCAATTTCACCAGATAAGACGCGCGCATACGAGGTCTGCTTAGGAACGATAGGTTCATTCTTTTGCAAGGCTTTAAAGTATTCGATCGCGGGTCCGAAATTATCTAAATTTCCACCCCTCGCCTGATTGATGGCAACCGCGCCCACATAACCAACAAAGGCCGAAGCGGGATCCAAATAACCAATCAAACCTTTGTATTCAGGCTTTAACAAATCTGCCCAAGACTTTGGCACAGGTTTGCCTTTAAGCGCGTCTTTATTGACCATGAAACCGAGCGTACCGGAGTGAATCGTGACCCAGTTTCCAGCCGGATCTTTCAAGGCATCAGGCACTTGCTCCCAGCCAGCGGGACGATACGCAGCAACCACGCCGTCCTTAGCAGCTTGGATGCCGAACGTCACGCCAAGATACGTCACATCTGCGACTGGGCTATTTTTTTCGGCAATCAACTGTGAAAGTGACTGACCAGAATTTTTGTTATCAGGAGGAACGGTAATTCCTGTTTTCTCTTTGATGGCCTTGAGCTGTGTACCCCAATCTGCCCACTCGGGTGGGCAGTTGTAGCAAATCGCAGTTTGGGCTGTGGCTACGCTGCTAGCGAGACCCGTTGCCGCGAATGCGACAGCAGCCAAGACATTACGCAGCGTTGAAATTTGTGCTTTAAGCATTGGTATTCCTCTTCTGTTGGTTAAAAAACTTAGTCTCTTGAACTTGACTCATCATGCAAGAAAATTAATCAATTCGTACCTGTGCGCGCTGAATGACCTCAGCCCTGCATTTTCAGCAGTTCGCCCCGTAAGATGATTGGACGTCCCGTTACCAAAAGAGGCATAGGAGAGTTTGATAGTCGAGCGTTTCGCGACCTCAATCAGTTATTGCAAGCTTTTAACCTGAAGCTTAGGCCCAACCACCAGTAAGTTAGGCACGGCGGCAATCAGGGAGATGGGGATAAAGTCTTCTTTGGCGTCGAAGGGCAAAGAAGGAAATAAGACTGGATTGATCGCATGAGTACCTGTTGTCGCAACAAGAAGCGTATAGCCGTCCGGCTTAGCTTTTGCTTCGGCATCAGAGCCAATATTGCCCACCGCGCCGACGTGATTCTCGACAATAAAACTCTGCTTGAGGTCATTGCTGAATTTATCGGCTAAAAGACGCGTCAGAATATCTACGCCTCCACCTGCCGCAAAGGGAACGACTAGCTTGACGGTTCTGTCCGGATAGGCTTGGCTGAGAGCCAAACTAGAGAAAAATAAGCTACTGAGCGAGACGAAAAGGTATTTCGAACACAAAGCCATCAAACGCATCATCCCACCGCCCAATCATGTTAATAAGCACATTTTGTGCTTGCAGCATGACAAAACTGTGCAACTTTGATGGCATTTTTATGACAATCGTAAAGCTACCCTAGACATGAAATTTTAAAATAGACACTCTCATGCCTAGGGGGGTGATTCTTACTTTTTAGGACGACCTGCACTGAGTTTTGTCAACGCAGCACGTGCCTTATCCAATTGAGTCACGCTAAAGTTTTTCAACATGCCGACACCGATACGGAGCAAATCGCTCTTTTTGAGCTCAATACCAGCTTTCAAAGCTGCTTTTTTGATGTCTTGCAACACTTGGTATTCGTGACCAGGCATCGTAAAGCTGTCACGAACTAACTTCACTTTTTTAGCTTTTGGCGCAGGATTAGCCACTACAGGTGCGACTTTACTCGCATTCGCAACGCTAGGTTGTTTAGCCACAGCCTTCTTGGCGACGGGTTTCTTGACTGTCGCTTT
>CAMAYM010000055.1 GCA_945862495.1 Bordetella parapertussis
CAAGTCTAACCAACAACCAAGTAGGCCCACGTTCAATTCTTTATTCGCTTGTCATTGACACCATTGAAATACGCAATTCTAAAAACGTCATCCTTACAAAGTATTTCAATAATCCATATTTGCCGAAATACAATGAATTTCAAAAGGCACTTTACACGCTCATCCAGGCTGGACTCAGCACCGAAATCGTTCCAACAAAACAAATCCTTTCAGCGCCGATGAATGCTGAGTCGCTTAACCGAAACTTGCTCGCCACAGTCAATGCACAAAATGTTCCCGGCGTGATGGTTGAGCCCATCAAAACAGGCGGCGTGACAAACTATCAGATCGTGCGGGTCGTACCCACCACGCGCATGTGTTTGAACAAGACAGCGGAACTAGAGACACTTGGCAAACGCTTTGCTAAATCTGCTTACTGTAATGTGCAAACAACTGGTACCTTGTCACAACCTCTGATGCCCGGTGTTGCAGCAAAGTTGGCCGATGCTGGTGTTGATAAAGACAGTCTTCTTGTGATTAAACTCAGATCGACACGCAATGTCTTTGATTTCTTGGGCACATTGGTCAACTTACAAAATGGTGATCAAAAAACACAAATTAAAGTACTGAACTCAGATGAAATTGCGACGAATCCAAAGCTCCTTGAGGATGAGTCGGCGGCCTCTGCACTGCCTCTTTTAATAGTTCAAAAAGGCAGTAACGCTTCAGGCAACGCGTTGACTTCTGTCACGTATCAAGGTGAAACGTACACAGTACCTGCTGATTCCAACAGCTACACACGTCAAGTACTCAGCATGGTTTCTCAACTGCTGACACTCAATAAAGTACCAGGAGCGATTCCAGCCTCACCTGCAGTATTGATTAAGTAAGCAATCTGATTATTTTTTTGATTGCAAGCAAAGTAAATTGCCCACTTATGTGGGCAATTTTTTATTTTAGTGGTTCAGACTGTGTTGCCAAGGGGGCTTCGGTTAGATCTGTAGCACCTTTTTTACTTTTTGAGCGCTTAAATATATCGGTAAACCCTCTGTTAGCGCGCTCTTGTTTAATATGATCAGTATGCTCAGCATGCGTCGCTGAGGGGGCTTGCGATAAATCATCAAGCCTTTCTTTACTTTTTGATCGATTAAATAAGGTAAAGAAACTTCTGGCGCGATCGCTTAGAAACAAAACCAAAACAATAGAAATCGCTGGGGTCACCACTAAAGAAAGCAGCACGACCCCCCAAAAGCCTAAGCGACTCCAACGTCCTATCCAACCCACCATCACACACAAAAGAGCATAAATACCTAGGGTTACATACATGAGAGCCTCGATTTTCGATTTAGAACTAATTGTTTCTTGCGAATAAGGCGAGAGACCAATCAGGCGTCTATCGGCTTACCGTTTGACATAATCAAAACGTGATCTGCACGATCGAAATAATGATCATCATGCGTAATGGCAATCACGGTTTTTTCCATCGTCCGAAGTTTCGGGATAATTTTTTCGTAAAACTCTTGACGGAACTCAGGATCTTGGTCGGCGGCCCATTCATCCAACACAATGAACGGACGGTCTTCGAGTAAGGCCACGATTAAAGCCAAGCGTTTACGTTGCCCAGTGGAAAATTGCAAAGATGTAAATTGACCATTTTGGACATTCACCTTGCCTTCCATTTGAAATACTTTGAGTAGCTCTTGCATCCGAACCACATCGTCTGCTGGCAGACCATACATTGTTTTAAATAGATGGAAATCGCTAAACACCACTGAGAAAATATCCCTATACGCACCTGAAGTTGGCTCGGCGATAGGTAATCCATTCAAGAGAATACGGCCTTCGGATGGTTGGTATAAACCAATCAAAATTCTCATGAGCGTCGTTTTGCCAGAACCATTATTACCCCGAATGAAGTAAACCTTTCCGGCTTCAAACTGATAATTGACGGGGCCCAAAACAAAAGCGCCATTTCGTTTCTCAACACTAACGTGTTGATAACACACGCCCTCCAAAGCGATTGATTGGATCTTACCAAAGGTCTCTGAACTAGACGCCGTGGCGTTGTTTTGTGCACTTTCATCCAAACGCTTCGCCAACGTTTGAAGCGTGCGTGCTGCGACGTTTGCCTGTGAAAGATTGGGGACACTGACAATGATCCCTGACAGCGAACCTGCTAAAAATAAAGCAGTGGTCGCAGCAGTCGTCACATGGCTGGCGAAATCACTTGATAAAACAGGCACAACAAAAACCATAATACCAACTGTCACGTACAGCAAAATTTGCAGACTATTAAAAAAGTTGGTAATGGTAACCACTAACTTACCCTTTTCCTCATTAATCCGCTTAGACTCTTTCACCATATATCGCGTGATGTCATATGCGCGATCAGAGTTCATCTTAATTTCTTTATAACCATTCAGAAAGTCTGCATAAATCTCATTCACAGCACTTTCGCCATGAGAAACTTTTTCGAGTTGACCGACAACTTTAAAGAGCTCAGTCACGCCCAGAATTAAAATTAATAATGTCGAGACTAATATGATGACAAAGGCAGTCATTGAGACTGTTGCCATGTATAGCGTCAAAAAAGCGAGTGTGGCGATCGACTGACACGTCGTCACCGTGACGCCCACAGCCGAAGAGACAGACTGTGTATCGCGTGCGAGCACCTCTAAAATATAGTTTCGGCCTATTTCATCAATTTTGCCCAAATTTGATTTGAAAACATCGCTCATAATTTTGATCTTGAAGCGATAAATTAGTGCTTGGGAATTACGAATATTTTCATCATTGGAACGGCGTGTTCCAAACAAAAGTACTAAGAGCAGCGCGGCGAAACCGAAAAACTCCCAGGTCACCGATTCTCCATCGGTCACGGCACTGGCTGCCATGTTGATCAAACCAATCAGAGTCGTATTGGTTAGTCCGACAAAAACGGACAACCAAATCATGCGTCGCAGTTCACGGGGGCTTTCACGACTGAGAAAGTCGAATAAATCTGACTTCATTAAGCTGCGCATATAGAGATCACATCAAACTAATAGGGTTAAATAAAATTATTATGCGGCCGCAGCATTTTTCTTGCTTTGAAACAGCTTTTTACCTTTTAAAAATTGCTCTGTGGCAAAGTCTTTCATATCCTCGCTTTTAAAACTTAGCAAATCGCCATTAGACTCAAAATGTTTTACGAAGGTCGCACCAATGGCGTACGTTGAGCCAAAAGAAAGCGCAGGCTCTACGGTCCAATTAAAAATCTGCCCTACAACTGGAATATTTTTTATCAATATTCTTGTGGCGCCCGTTGCAACCGCGGAGGTCAACGTTCCGCCAATAAGGCCCGTTGCCACAGCCGCTGCGACTTTTTTTTCAAAGGGAATATTGTAGTGCTTGCAAAGTAATTGAATCAGCTTAATCTGCGCGCCTGAAAGCGCAACAATATCCAATACTGGAACGGGTGCCATACCCGCCACGACTGCCCATTGTGACCATGTTTTAACGATCGCCATCGCTTCACGATGACGCGTTGTCATATTCGCCTCCGTCACAATTGAAGCGCTTGGAGCAACAACAGCGTTAGGTGTTACGGGCGGGGAAACAACGGCAGGCGGCGTTGTTGGAGGTTGTACACTCTTTTTCGCAGCTGGCGACTCTTCGGATCGGAGTTCCTTGGCAAATAACACCTCGGTGTCTGTATTTGAACGTTTCACACGTTTCGCCATGCCGGCTGACTGAGTGGGTAGCACATCCTCGGGACGCGCAGGCGTGGTGGAGGGATTGACATTCTTGGCAGATGTACGCTTTGATTTGACAGGATCATTTTTTTTATCAGATCCCTGTTTCTTTGAAGAGCCAGCCTGTTTCTTTAAAGAAACAGATTGTTTCTTAGGGGGGGCTGACCGTTTTTCAGAAGCCTCTTTAACCTGGTCGACTTTCAAACTTTTAGCCGTTGATGACGTCAAGGGATTGGAGCCGATTGTGCTGGAGCGTTTGGTAGCCATACAAAACCTTTTTACCTTGTGAGTGTAAGGACTTCTCGTGCCAAAGAACGAAAGTCATCGCAGGCCCCAGACTTGGGACTATATTGAAAAATGCTTTGTTTGAAAGACGGCGCTTCTGAGAGGCGAATATTTTCTCTTATATAAGTCTTTAACAGTTTTTCACCAAAGCTGTCTGACAACGCTTGAATAATGTCTTGTGAGTGGAGCGTGCGTAAATTCACGCGTGAGGCCACCAAACCAAGCAATTCGAGTTTTGGATTAAGGTCCTCACGAATCGCATCAAATGTTTGCATTAACTGTGCAACACCGGACAAGGATAAAACCTGAGTTGTCACGGGTATTAACAGCTGATGAGCAGCGGTCAACGCATTGGACGTCAAGAGGCTCAGCGTCGGAGGCGTGTCAAGAATCACCACATCCCATTGCTGTTTACGCAAGGCGGATAAACGTTTTTTTAATTGCCTTTCAGGCGCATCCACCTTTGTAAGAACGCGATCCAAGCTCGACAGCGCTCCAGAACCCGCAATGATAGAGACTCCTGGCACACTGGATGGGTGAATGAATGTGTCCAACGCATGATCAGTCGTAAATAACTCAAAGCTTCCTAGTGCCGGTTGGCCAATCCCAAGCCATTCGCTAGCATTGCCCTGAGGATCAAGGTCAATCAGCAAAACTTTTCGACCCTCTTGGGCCAGACCAGCAGCTAAATTGACCGCTGTTGTGGTCTTGGCACAACCACCTTTCAAGTTGGAAATAGCGATGATTTGCATGATAGAAATCTAAATATTACTTACTGGCCGAATGAATGGGCTCAAAACACTGAGGACAGCTTAACCTTTGGACCGTTGCTTCATAAACTCTTGCCTAAATTCTGCCTTCAAATTGGACTCACTAAACCTGACTAACGTACCGCCATTCTCAAAATGACGCACAAAAACTCTACCAATCACGTTAGTGGTGACCGAACCCATTGCCGACATCGAAACGGCCCCCACCAAAGTCCCCACGCCTGGAAGCAACTTGGCAGTGGACCCAATCGCGAGCTTAGCCACACCCATTGGTATCAAGGTGCCCAGCAAAACGGATATCACGCTGGACGCCAACTCTTTTGTCATCTTGACGCCGTAAAGCTCTGACAAGTCGATCAGTAATTTAGTCTGAATCGAAGCCAAGGTTGCCGCATCTAAAAAAGGGATGGGAATAACGCCTGCAGCTAAACTCCAGCGAGTGGCGGACTCAACCAGGTGTGCAGCCTTTTGCAACCGCAGTGTGTGCAAGATATCCGGCAATACTTCAACCGCCTCAACGTCAATTGTAATAGTCACAGATCGTCCTCATGAATGCACAGTTTATATTGTCGCCTTGCATCTGAAATAACCCTCACAATCCCTCTCAATTGCTCACAATTTTTAGCAGAGGCGCTAATTGAGCACAATTGAAAAGAAGTAAAAAATTCTAAAGTGCCATCATGACGAGGCTCGCCGCCGCCATCATCGCAGACAAACCGCCTGACACATAGAGTCCGTAGCGCGCGCCCCCACTAAAAAAAGCCAGCACCGACTTAGCGAGGGATGCTGTCGCCAACACGATTAATACGCCCCATTGCGCAGCGCTTTGCTCAAGCGCCCCCAATGCATTCAGTTGAGCAAGACTGGCCGCCGCGGCATGTAACTCAACCAAAGCCACCAGCCCGGCAGTGATCAATGCACCGGTGTCACCGAAATGCTCCTGCAACCAAGCCGTCAACAGAACAACCCCTGAAATGATAATTGCAATCGAAAAAGCTTGGGTCAATTTAAATGCTCGGGTAGGGGCTGACTCGACGAGCGTCTGATGATGTTTATCATTCAACCAACACAGCAAAGCAGCCAAAACTAACACCAAACTACTTGCTAGGAAAACAAATACTAAGCTGTGCAATAACATGGGCGCAATTGCGCCCAAGACAGCTGACATGAGTAGGAGTGAAGCTAAGTTTGCTAGAAGTGCGCCTGCGCTTGCAGCAGCGACCAAAGCAGGCGCCTCTTTCGCTTGACTGCCCAAACTCGCCACCGCCAACGTCGAGGAAACAAAACCCGCAAAAAATCCAGCAATCGGCATTCCCAACCGCATACCCGCAACACGCTGCGCGAAATGCCCCAACATCCCCACCGCCATGACAAGCACAGCCAGACGCCAGATCATGTTTAAGTTCAACACACCCCAAGGGTCAAGCGGCTGGTTGGGCATGAGAGGCCAAAGCACCACTGCAGCGGCGGCGAGTATCAAGGCATCATTGACTTCCTCTTCACTTATGCGCTCACGCGTCAAATGCTGCAAAGGTTTTTTTACATGTAACAAAATTGCAATGACGACTCCGAGCGCTGACGCCAGCACGCGCTGATCGTGCGCTAAACCGCCCAAAACGAACGTTGATAAGATTGCGACCTCACCTGTCATACCGGGGTCAGTGTCTGCCGTTTTTAGATAACCGATGACAGCCAAGGTGCCAATCGCTAAAAGTGTTGCCACAAATGGAACTATGCCAAGTTCCCACGTCATCACACCAAGTAACGCAAGGAGCGCATGCGTGCGTATACCCGCCTTCGCAACGCTATTGACGTGCGCGCGCTCACGTACAGTACCAATTAATAAACCAATACCGAGGGCTGTTAGCAAACCTCTCAGTGCTGGATCGATTTCCATGAGAGGCTCTTTTTTGCTATTTAGGGTCGCAAGCGTAATTTTTTAAATTTTGCTCAACGCTGCGGGGATTAATCGGCTGCCATTGACTGTAAACTTTTTCAGTTTTGACAATTTTGCCACCCGCCATTCGTTCTTCATGGAAGTCAATGGTGTAGGTTCGAACACGATTATCGCGGCAATTGTATTGCGCGCGAATCACAACCGAATTAAACACCACGCCTTGCTGGTTACGCATTTTTTGTTTGTAATCCAACATCTCAGACACATTAACAAAGATGTCAGTGCGAAGAATTTCTCCACGATCGGTATAAGTCTGGAGGGCAGCGTCTTCGTGCAAGCTGATCCACTGCGCGTGTGCCGCACAGGAAACAAAACCGATGCTCAAGAGAGCATATTGCAGGAGCTTCTTTAGTCCTAAGATTTTCTTCATATCGCACTTGCCCCTCTAGGCTTATCTAAAGCATCAATTTTTTTGTTAGATGATGTCGAGTTTAGCTTCCATCGCTCCAAATAGGGCATGTTATTGAATGAGCCCCTATCAAAGAAAAGCATTAAACTTCACTTAAATTACACAAGGACACCTGTCTCATGAGCCAAGATCATTTAACGTCAGAAACTGATGTGCAACGATTTAAACGTCTTGAAACCAAGGATATGACGTCTGAACAGAAACATTATTTTGATGGCTTGATGTCCGGCCCCGTCTCAGGCACGGGCAGCAAAGGGGTTGTGCAAGGTGCGACCAGTCTTGGCGCGCCGTTTAACGTCTTATTGCGTAGCCCTCTGTTGGCCGAACGCTTACGTAAAGTCGGCGAATATTTACGTTTCGAAAGCAGCATCCCTAAACGCTTAAATGAGTTTGCGATCTTGATTACAGCGCGCACTTGGACTGCGCAATACGAATGGTTCGCGCATTTGCGTCTTGCTTTAAAAGAAGGCTTAAACCCTGATCTGGCCGCCGATTTAGCGCAAGGCAAGCGACCACAGAATATGCAAGCGGACGAAAAAGCGATCTACAACTTCTGCCAGGAGCTACATTCGACGCACCAAGTCAGTGATGCGCACTATCAAGCCGTCCATGACCTATTTGGAGAACAAGGCATTGTGGACTTGATGGTCGTCAGCGGGTATTACGTGATGGTGTCAATGGTTCTTAACGTCAACAGGACACCACTCCCTGAGGGCGCAACACCCATTCCTCAGCTTTGAGTAAACCGTGGAGCCTTGCGTGGCTCTTTGCTTGAGGTTGCCAAACCCACCAAACGGGTTTGACTATTGGACGTACCTGACATAATAATTGTCAAACTCATCAAAAATCAGGGACGAGTTAAAGCCTGAATTGGCTGAGGGGCGGACAGTAATCGTTCGTGTGAGCAAGCTACTTTCATAGCTCCAACCTTGGGGGAGATTGAGCCGCGAACCAAGATCGACCAAGCTTTTACGCGTGATATCTGGTGCAATTTCGTTCGTGTAGGCATACAAAATGTATCTATCACCATTTGGCGCGATCAGTGAGTGTGCGAGTGTGCCGATGTTCCAAATGTAGTGAATCTTTGAATGAACCTCAAAGGATGTGTATGTATTATTGACTAAATTTCCAATATTCCATGCACCCTTTCTTATGGCATCTATGACACTGATCCGCACCTGACCCGCTTTAGCAAAACGAAGCTCCCCAACATAAAAGAAGGGATTCGATACAGGCGTTAAATTGACATCCATTGTGTAACGATGCGAACCGCCACGGAGGGTCAGCGATGAATCAGTCACCACTTGCGCTTGGGCATCGATGGATGCCAATGTCAATTTGTAAAAGTATTGTTCATTGCAACTAGGTTCTACCCGATAAGTGGAGTACATGCTAGCCACGAAAGCGAGTGTCCAGATGTCGAATCTGACGGTTAATATCGAGCAAACCGCACCTTTGACGTTGTTTTCATCCTGCGCATCCATATCACCTCCGGGCTTTACCGAAGGCTTTCCTTGAGATTTTCCCTGGGGCTTTAACGAAGTTGTTGGTTTTTCAGCAGGCGGCTGAGTTTGTTGACTCAAAGCCAGTGCCGAAAACGGAATTAAAAAACAAGCAACCAACCACTTTAACTTGAGCATAATCTGTATCAAGAATTTACGGAAATTTAAGAATCTGAGGGGTTGGCACGCATAAACTTAAGGTGCTAAAAACGATATGCTATTTTAAGTAGGAATCCAAAGCTCACAGTTACTCTCAAACGCAGAATCAAACTCCTCTAACAACACATATAGTACAGCGCAATACGTTAAAGTATTTTAGCGATTCATACTCACATGTAACTCATCCATTATTTGCTGATCCATGTTCCCCTATAGATTTTTTGCATTCCTTTTTATTCTTAATCTGTGGAGCACCTCAGCTATTGCTCAAGTGTGCAACACCCTTGTCATCACAGGGCCTCCAAATGCCCCGCCGTCCTCATGGACCGTTGATCAACAACTCGTCGGCGCATCCGTTGATTTTGTAAAACAGATTGCCTTGCAGTCCGGCGTCAAAAAAGTCGAAACCAAAGTCTACGATTCTTGGTCGCAAGCTCTGAATGCCACGCAACTCGGTGAGGTTGACCTCATTTTTTCTGCTGCAGTCACTACAGAACGTAAGCGTTTCTTAGACTATGTCTTCCCAAGCTATGCCGGTCAAAATCTTTATGTCATTGTCAGAAAAGACGAAAGTTTCCCTTTACTGAAATACCAGGATCTTATTGGCCGAAGTGGTGCGGCCGGTCTAGGCGAAGCCTTTGGGGGTGATAGTAAATTTGGAGAGTTTGTCGCCAAGAACTTAACGCTTACGCGCACCTCCTCTTTGACCCAATCTTTTGAATTCTTGTTTGAACGAAAGGTAGATTATGTCTTGGCCTATGAAAACTCTGCTGAAAGTACGATTTTCATTAATAACCTAGGCGGAAAAATTGATATTGTTTCAACCTTTCCATTTCATGCTGAATCTTACATTGCCTTTTCAAAGCGTTCGAAATGTAGAGCGGCTCTTATGCCTATCTTTTCCTCAGGCATTACTGAAGCGAAAATAAAGAATCTCTATTACGACCTGACTGCTAAAAACAAGAGTATTTTTTACGAAAGTCTTCTCTCCCAAGTAAAAGCTGAGAAAAAATAATCGTCCGAATTTATCCTGCTTAATCAAATACTTGGTACAAAAAATGGCTGCTTACAATCACAAGTTTCGTCCAAGCCCGTACTCCAGCGCTTTACTAGGGCTCATTAAAGCCGAATGCGCCAATAGGCGTATGGACCACGTTCTTGACGTAGGCGTGGGAAGTGGAATTTTGCTAGCCTGCCTGGCCCGTTTAGGGGCTAAAAATTTATGGGGTGTTGATATTGATCCCGAGGCGATTGAAGCATCAGCGACTCTCCTCGAAGAAGAAGCACCTTTTTTACCTAAACAACTTATCGAAGGGGATATGTGGAGTTCTCTTGCCCCCGAACAACGTTTTGATGTCATCGTCGCCAATCTTCCTCACTTTCCAGCAACTGTCATCACGAGTGATCGTCCTAAAACTTGGGGGGGTGACGAGGGGCGTACCTTAATCAAACGGTTTATTCAAGCCCTGCCCCACCGGCTCCAGCCCGATGGTGTTGCTTTCATCACGCACAATGACTTAGTGGGTCTCCAAGCCACCATGCAATACATACAGTCCTCTGGTTTGAAAGGCGAAACCGTTTTTCAATGGACAGTGTTTGAATCACCTGAAAGCATGTCTAGTGTGGATCAACAAGTTTTTTTAGAGAATCACGAGACACTCGACTACATTGGTGGGTATGCCTTTATCGGTGCGCGCATTCTTGCAATTACGTTCAATGACGCGCCCTCAGCAACCCACTAGATATTAATGAAAAACTGGCTTTTATCGCTTGCACTGGCGCTGATCAGCACTTGGGCGCCCACGAGTGTCGCAAACTCAAGCGACTACGAGAAAGCCCTTCGCACTCACATTGATTCCACCCTTCAGAGGGGTTGTGAGAATCCGACATCCAATCTCGCTCAGATACTGTGTGATAAACGTATCCGTGTTGGCGTTCGCACAAACTACCGTTTATTTGGCGAGCTTCACGGATCTGAATTTAAAGGCTTTGAGATTGATTTGGCTAGACTCATCGCAAAACACCTTGGTGTTCAAGCCCATTTTGAGGGTGTCACTGCTGCTAATCGCATAGAGAAACTACTCGCTGATGATGTTGATATGATTCTTGCCACGATGGCACACACATTGACGCGTGACGCGATTGTCCACTTTATACTTCCCCACTATTACGCCTCACCAACCGTCCTTGTTGGCGCCAAAAAAGACAACATTACACAATGGTCAGATTTACAAGGTAAGTCTGTATGCGTACCTCTCGGAAACTTTTCGAACATCGTCTTTTCGGCCAATCAAGTGAGATTGCTCATTTACGACCGACCTGATCGTATGATTGACGCACTCAGATTGGGAGCGTGTTCTATCATCGCGCATGACAAATCCCTGTTGCAAGCGAACGTATTTGGTCCGTTGGCCCCAAAAGATTTATCAGCACGCTTTGAGGAAAAGTTATCTTCTCACGATGTGCCATGGGGCATTGGCATTCGAAAGAGCGCGAAGGACGACCTCGGGGTTGCGCTTTCTTTGATCATGGCAGAATTACACCGCTCTGGAGCGCTCGAGCGTCTCGCGCACAAGCACTTTTTACACATCAGTTTCCTTGAGGAGCAACGCAACATCTTCTCAAATACAAATTGCTTGAGTCAAAGCCAACTCAATCCAACTTGTCTAGGTGAGCCATCCGATGTGACGGATAAACCAACCTTCTTTGCTCCGACTGTCAATAAATTTGAAGACTGGTTGAAGTCCAGCGCGAATTTGTCACTCAAGTTTCCTATGTTAGCCGGCAAAAGCGCTTCAAGCCTATTTATAACTGGCTTGGGTTTTTCTCTTCTTTTAGTTGGAGGCGCAATTTTTACGACATTAATGTTTGCGCTATTATTTTTTCAGTTATTACGTTCCAAATTTGTTGGCATCCGTATTGGTGGCCATATTGTGGTTCAATTTTTTCAGAATAGCCCCATCATTTTGCTCTTAGTACTCGGTTATTTAGTGATTACTTTTTTCACATCATATTCACCGCTTTTAGCAGTCGTTGTATCCATCATCGTGATTGGATTAAATAATGGCGCGAATGGTTGCTCGGCTATGTACGATAAGGCCTCAATCTCGGGGCCCGAGACTCGCACTTTGGATATTGCAAAAAAAACCAGGACTCAATTACGTGCGGCAGTGGTTAACGCCACGAAAGCAAGCCCTATTGCCGCCTTTATCGGTGCGCCTGAAATGTTGTCTGTCTTGACTGATATCACCTCGTTTTCTGGTGAACGCACTACAACGTTCCTGATGGTGTCCATTTTTTACTTAACTCTCGTTCAAATGGTCATAGTAGTCAGTGGTCGTGTCACGAAAAGGCTTGAAAATAATGACTGACAATAGCTTCATTCTGATTGTTGGGTTTTTAAATGCCTTTAAGACGAATCTTGAAGTAGGGATTTACGCGCTTTTTGGTGGCATTCTCTTAGCACTGCCATTGACTTGGTTTCGTATGCGTGGTGGATTTTTAGGAAAATGTTCTGAAACTTTCATTTCATTGCTCAGAGCGTTTCCCGTTTTTGTGCTGATGTTTGTGTTGCTCAATCTTTTTTCTCGTACCTTTCAAGATTTGACCAATAACGAACCTAAAACAGCGCTGATCTTGGCTCTTTGCGCTTACGCAACAGCCGTCATTTCAGATGCAGCGCAAGACAGTTGGCAGCACTTTCATCTTGCAGAGTTAACGGAAGCGTTATTGATCATCCCAAATTTATTGAGAATTTTTACTATTCTCGTCATGTCGTCTAGTGTCGGTGCGGCGGTTGGCGTTCAAGACGCCGTCTCGTTCACACTCAAAAGTGCCGATCAGATGCCGGATGCAAATGAGCGCATCTTGACGGTGTTTTTGGTGACTGTTTTTTTTATGTTGTTCTTTATATCGATTCGCTTTGTACTTAACAAAGTTGTAAAGCGCATTTTATCCAGCCAACGCTAGCACTGCCTGTCTTATTTTTTCTCAAGTTCAGTCTCATGTCCGGCTTTGGTGCAACCTAAGGCTTTGCTACGTCTTTGCTTGCAGTAGGCGGCTTACTGGCATCAGTAGAAGGATCAGGAGATACCGTTGCTGCAGTTGACGGATCAACTTTAGTAGTTGTAGCGGTAGCAGCGGAGGTTGTATTTTCAACAGCGTTGCCAAGGATCAGCGGCAAGCCCGAAGGCCCAGAGCCAAAGATAAGTGTCTTAGCATTTCCAGACTTCGCCAAATCTTCGGTCGCTTGGATCCCACGATACCTTAAATAATTTTCTGTTAGCCCTTGGTTGACGATGTCTTGAAAATCCTTGATGCCCTTGGCCTCAATGGCTTTACGTTCTGCCTCAGAACGAGCTGCTTGAATTTTAAATTTATACGCATCGGCGTTTTCTGCCTCGACAAGCTTATTTACAATGGCCGATTGGACTTCCTGAGGATATTCAACAGAGGTCAGCTGCACGGAACTCACGCGAATCAACCGCACATCTGACAAGCCAGGCGGGCTTAACTGTTGGATCAGCAAACTATCTGTCGAAATAGCAATGTCATTTGCGACTTGGCCAATATCGCCGGTAAATGCCTTTTGAGAATTTAGCTTCGCGACTTTTTCGCGAGAGACTCTGGTGACTTGGGGGATGATCATCTTTTCTAGGTAATCCTTGCCGACATATTTATGAAGAAATGGCAGCGTGTTGGGGTTGACCTCGAACTGAAAAGATACGGTCACGTTTGTTTTCAACAAATCGGCAGTCATCAACTGAAGCTTTAACTCTTGTAACTGCACTTGGACTGAATATTGCGTAATGGTATTCCATGGAAATACGAGGTGTGCACCCTCTCTGATAATTTCCTTTTGGTCCACACCACCGCTCAAAGGTCGATAGATCACTCCGTTTTTTCCAGTCGGAACAATCACAAGAATGCGAGGAAAGAGAACAATCACTGCAGAGATAAACAACAATGTCAACAGGAAAAAAGTTAACATTTTTCCCTCAAACCAAAGCGCAAGAGCTTGCTTTTTTCTTGAAAAATAACTTTGACTTATTGTTGACACATTTTTCTCAAATCATTACAAATTAAAGATAGATTCAAGCTCACAAAGTTTGGCGCCCTCAGGAGCGAAATATTGAAGCAATCAAGACAACATATTTCGCTTCGCACCTGAAACCGCTTACTTTACAAAGCTTTAGAAAACTCTTTTTTCAAATCGGCCTGTACTTCGGTTGCTGAAAAGTCATCAAAAGTACCGCCATTTTCATAGTGGCGAACAAATATCTTACCGATGGCGTATGTCGCTGCGGCACCAAAAGTTGCCAAAGTGACCGCGCTGATGGCAGAGCCATAACCAGGAATAAATTTAGCACTTGCTGTCAGCGCGTATTGCGCTGCACCGGAGGGTGCCAGCGTACCAAACAATACCGCCACTACGCTTTGCACCGCGCGTTTGGATACTGGCTGATCGTAAACCCTAGACAAATCAAGGATCATATTGGCTTGGATGACACCTAAAGAAGCAATATCCAAGTAAGGAATAGGTATTAAGGAAGCGACAACGCTCCACTTTGTTGATGAGGAAATAATTTCGCTCGCTGCATCAAGGCATTTGTAATGGGTCAATTCCCTAGCAAGGGCATCGGCTTTAGCATTATTTGAGACAGTCATCATGTTTCCGTTTGGTGAGTATTGGTCAGAATTGTTGAGATATCTAGCAACACGAAGATCAATCTCACCACATCAAGGTTTAATTTTTAAGACATCCGATACCAAAAAAACAATCAAAGCTAAGATTTATTTAACCGCAAAAAAACACAATCTGAGAGCGCCAAAAGTGGTTAGACCTTTTAAATAGCGGAAAGACACAAGGGTCACTCAAACGCACTGATGCATATTATAAATACTTCACCCTCTTTTCTAATATTGTCCTCGTGCTTTAACGACAAAAGCTCTCAATTACTCTCATTCAGAATGCTAAATCCGCGAACGCTGTCCTTTCCACCTTCATTTTCCCTAGTGCGAGCTTTCACGAGGATTATTTGCACTCGCCGAACGGGCTTGATCCATAATTGAGACTTGCTCTGTGCCCGCTCACGGCGTTTCTTTTAGCGAAGCGTCTAGCTACCTTTTTAACCCTTTGGACCTGCACACATGACCACACAAACCACACCCGCCCTGAACGCTTACACCATAGACGGCGATCTGTTTAAAGTGATTAAAAATGCTGAAGGTCAATACTCACTCTGGCCTGAAAAGAAACTCACCCCTGCTGGCTGGACGGAAACAGGGTTTTCGGGCTCTAAAAGCGAAGCGACTGCTTATGTAGACAGAGAATGGACAGACATGCGTCCCTTAAGTCTTCAAAAAGCAATGGCGGCACAGAAGTGATGTCTGGACAGCTCGCGAGTGCTCAGCGCTTTGTTTGGTACCACCAGTTAATTGATCCCTCCTGCCCGGCTTACAACGTGGCGCAGTTCATACGGATCAATGGTCAGCTCGACATCCCCGCTTTCAATCGCGCGCACAACTGTATCGTTCGCGGAACAGAGGTTTTTCGCTTACGGTTCTCGAGCGTGAATGGTGAGCCCAGTCAACGCGTTGTCCCTGCACAAGATATTGAACTTGAATATTGGGATATGTGTGATGCGTTGGATCCCCACGCTGAGGCCAACGAACTATTAAAAAGACTCGAACTCGAACCTATCGATCTTGAAAACGGACCTCATTGCCGTTTTGGACTCATCAGACTCGCTGAGCAGGAGTGGATCTACTACTCGCTGTTTCATCATCTCATCCTTGATGCGCCTGGCGCTGCATATTTTACAGAGGCTTTGGTTGAGTGCTACACGACACGTGCGACAGAATTTGTCGACCGCAATATCAGTTGGTCAGAAGCTGTTGAACAAGATGCTGCATACAAGGCAAGTCCGAAATGGGATGAGGATAAAAACTTTTGGCTTGAAAAGCTCGCCGGAATTCCTTCTCCTGCGACCCTCTGCCCTAAGCCCTTTAAACGTTTAGACTTATCCAGACCTTTATCCGTTTCCATAGACATGCCGCGTGCGCTCTACACGGAGATCACGCAGTGGGGCGTCACAACCGGCCGCAGTGCTTATGCAAGCTTTGCCACCGCTGTGGTGATGTACCTGTCCAAAATGACAGGCACCAAAGACGTATGTGTCGGCACACCGACAGCCGGACGTATCAAAAACACGCGTACCTTAATCGGCATGCTGGCAAATGCCGTGCCTCTGCGCGTGTCGGTAGAGGACTCTGATACCGTTGGAGAACTCACCAAGCGCATCGCGCGTGAAACGCGCCTTGGCTTGCGACACAATCGATTTCCTTATGGTGAAATCGCTGCAATGCATCGCCAGATGAATCTGGATGCCCCTTTTTCATTTTTGATTAATCACTTAGTCTTTGATCAGTTGTTGGACTTTGGCGGAGCCACTGGACTTGTCGAAACACGAGGCGCTGGCGCAATCGCCGACCTTGAGTTTCAAATATTTGATCGATCAGACGATGGTCCTGTTCAACTCAGAATGGACTACAACGCAGGGCGCTACAACGAACAACAAGCGCACGAACATCTCTTACGTTTGTACCATTTGCTCTCCAAGCTTCCCTCGCTGACAGACACGACCATCGCCACGATCTCCTTGTTAAGCAAGGACGAACACTCGCTTGTTCTGCAGCAGTCTACTGGCCTGATACATACGCTCGACCCCGCCATCCGACATTTACCAGACTTATTCGAAGCTCAGGTCATCAAATATCCAGATGTACCCGCGTTGATGTTCGACGATCAAGGTCGCGTTGCGACACTCAGCTATCTCGAACTAGACGAGCGTGCCAATCAGCTAGCACGCTATCTTATTCGGCAGGGCATCGGCTCTGAACAGAAGGTCAGCATTTTGCTGCAACGCTCTCCCGAGTTGATTGTCTCAATCCTTGCGGTACTCAAAGCGGGTGCCGCGTATGTACCCCTTGACCCAGACTACCCTCCCGCTCGTCTCCAATACTTGATCAAGGATAGTGACTCGAGCCACGTTATTTCGATATCTGAGCATTTTCAAATGCCGGAGCTTGAAGAGGTGCTTGGAGAACAGAAACGTATTGATTTAGAGGACTTTGCAGTCAGTCTGACGATTCAGACATTTGACAGTGCCATCGTCACCGATAGCCAGAGGCTCAGGCCACTATTACCAGACAACCTGGCCTATATCATTTACACCTCTGGCTCAACCGGCAATCCCAAAGGGGTGGGCGTGCCGCACCGTGGGGTCTTGAATATGGCTCGAGCCAAAGATCAATATCTTGCCATTCAGGCGGGCGATCGAGTCTTACAGTTTGCCTCACACGCCTTTGATGGAAGTGTTCAAGAGATCTGGTCGGCCTTCGCTGCTGGCGCAACACTTGTGCTGCCTGCAACCTCTATGCGCATGAATACCGCTGCAAATATTTCAGAGCATCTTGCCCAATTTGCGGTCACGCACGCCACATTGCCGCCTGCCTTAGTCAAACTATTAGACGAAAGCGCAATTGCGCCACTGCGAACGCTTTGCGTCGCGGGTGAAGTGTGTCCGCCCGAACTCGTTGAGCGTTTTGCTGCGAATAGACGCATGGTCAATGCCTACGGCCCAACAGAAGTGACCGTCTGTGCGGCTATGAGCCCACCGCTTCGCTTCGACGCCACAGCAGAAAACAATCATGCCGTCCCGATCGGTGCGCAAATTGAAAACGTTGATGATTACATTTTGGATGCGTCACTTGAGCTCGTGCCAAATGAAACCATTGGCGAGCTCTATGTTGCGGGCGCAGGTGTCACGCGTGGATACATTGGT
>CAMAYM010000056.1 GCA_945862495.1 Bordetella parapertussis
TGATGACGATGCTAAAACCAGCGGCCCGCAAGAGTGCTGGCTTTATCAGGCCGATGGCCTGTTCCAACTCCGAAGGAAAGGTTTGGGGGTTCATGCAGCAGCGTCAATCAACAGATTATCTTTCTAAAGCCAAGGGCTGACTTAGTCTAGCGCATAGCTCCGAGCAGCTTGTGTGACTGGCGATAGTAAACATCTCTACAAAATGACTTAAGTCAAAATGACTCAAGTATTTAGGCTTCATGCCGATATAAACAACGTCGATTATTTACCAACGCAATTGCCCAACCAACATGAAATTCACATATACATTAACGGCCATAGCGCTCTGCTCAGGCTTGTTGACAGGTTGTGCCAGCATGGTTGGTGACGATTTTCAAGAAATCACTGTCAACACTGTTTGCAACGACAGGCCAGTTTTGGCTCGTTGCACTGCTCAAAATGAAAACGGCAAGTGGGTCTTTAGGGCCCCAGCCAGCATTACAGTTCAGAATGCAACAGGGAATCTTGAAATTACTTGCAAAGTCGATTTTGGGCCAAAGTTTTCCGTGGCTGTTCCTGCGCTGCCCAGTTGGACCATGGCGGGCAATATTTTGGTGGGCGGCCTTATTGGAGCGGCTTATGACACTTACAGCGGCTCTGGTTTAAAATACCCCGAGAACATCAACATTTCCAGCCAAGCTTGTCATTAATTGCATGAAAATCCTTCAAACCATTGGCGTAATTTTGCTGACTTTAATTTTGTCGGCCTGTGGTGGTGGCGGAAGTTCGGCTTGCGGGTCTTTGCTTAGCAATGCTTGCACAAGTATCAGTGGAACCAATGCAGAACCGATCGCAAATGCTGGCACCCTTCAAAATGTTTCTTTAATGATTGAAGCTGGTGTGCTGACCAAGTTGGTCACTTTGGACGGTACGGGCAGCTCCGATAGCAACAGTGACCCCCTCACTTTTAAATGGACACTGACAGAAAAACCAGCAGGGAGTGCTGCCACCCTTTCAAGCAGTGTTGCCCCAAAGCCTACCTTCACCGCAGATCTGGTTGGAATTTACAAAGCCACCCTAATTGTCAATGACGGCAAGTCGGACAGCACAGCCTCCACGGTGGTCATCAACGCGGCCATTAACAACAGCGCGCCGGTTGCCAATGCTGGGGCCAAACAAAATGTTGTCACAGGCGCGCCAGTTACTCTAGATGGCACCTACAGCACTGACGCAGACAACAATCAGCTTACATATTCTTGGCAACTGATGCAAAAGCCAACCGACAGCACTGCAACGCTTACCAACCCTAAAACGTCGAGGCCCACATTTAACGCAGACAAAGCAGGCGACTACGTTGCACAATTGATTGTGAATGATGGCTATGTTGCCAGCGCCCCAGCCACAGTGATCATTGTTGCTGCGGCGGCCAATGTGGCCCCAGTCGCCAATGCTGGAGATGATCAAAATGTTTCCGCGGGCACTTTGGTAAGGCTGGACGGCACCCTTAGCACCGATGCCAACTTTGATGCCCTCACCTACAAATGGGACTGGATGTCTCAGCCCTCGGGCAGCAGCCTAACGCTTTCTTCTAGCGCCTCACCAAAGCCAACCTTTACGCCTTTGGTGGCTGGCACATACGTGCTAACGCTTACGGTGAACGATGGAAAGCTCAGTAGCAGCCCTGACCCCATTACCATTACTGCCTCCACTGCAAACTCGGCACCAGTTGCTGTAGCTGGGGCAGATCAAAACATACTTCTAGGAGACGAGGTTACCCTAGACGGAACTTCTAGCACCGACGCCAATGGTGACACACTCACTTACAAATGGACCTTGTCAAAACCTTCGGGGTCTTTAATTTCTTTATCTTCAGACAGCGTGGCTAGTCCAACCTTTACACCAGACGTTAGCGGTGTTTATGTGGCCAGCCTGGTAGTGAATGACACTAAATCCTACAGCGCTAACCAATCGCTAACACGTATCACTGTTTCTAGTGCCAATGTTGCGCCTGTGGCCAGTGCTGGCACGGCCCAAACCATTACGGGAGCTACGTTGGTTACATTGAGTGGCACCGGAAGTTCAGATGCCAACGGCGACACACTGAGTTACAAGTGGTATCTCACCACTAAACCAGCCGCCAGCACCACTGCGAGTTTGGCACTCTCAACCACGTCTGCGCCCACATTCACACCAGATGCCGTAGGTGTTTATGTTGTAACGCTTATCGTCAACGATGGCAAGGTTGACAGTACGCCTTCAACTGTCACCATTACCCGCGGCTCATAAGTGTTGCCAACTATTTTTGTTGTTTAGTTAAGATTTGCACAGCTTTGACATGCATCAAAGCCCTTCAATGAATTGAGTTCACAGTTGCCCTTTTAAATAAGGAGCAACCATGAACCCTGACGTCATCAAAGTTTTTATCGGCTACGACCCAGTCGAAAGCGTGGCATGGCACACCATGGCCGCGTCCATTTACCGGCACAGCTCGCGCCCCGTTAGCATCACGCCCATCAACATCAGGAACCTCAAGGGCGTGTACACACGAGCGCGGGACCCCAAACAGTCCAACGAGTTTTCTTTCACACGCTTTTTGGTGCCCTACCTTTGCAACTTCGAAGGGCAGGGCATTTTTTTTGACTGCGACATGATGCTTCGAGGCGACATTGCAGAAATTTTTGATGCCATGAATACTCAGCCTGGCAAGGCCGTGTACGTGGTCAAACACACCTACACCCCCCGCGACGACGTGAAGTACCTCAACGCCGTGCAGTACAAGTACCCCAGAAAAAACTGGTCCTCAGTAGTGCTGTGGGACTGCGCGCATCCCAAGAACCAAGTTGTCACGCCAGCGTTTGTTAACACCGCAGACGCCATGACGCTGCATCGCTTTGGCTGGCTTGAGGACAAAGGCATCGGCGAGCTTGATGTACGTTGGAACTGGCTGGTGGGTGAATATGACCAGGCCCCCGCTGACGTAAAGAACGCGCACTGGACGGTGGGAGGCCCCTACTTTGATGAGTACGTAGACACAGCATTTGCTGACGAGTGGTTCAAGGAGAGAGGCCTCATGCAGTACTGCCTTCAGCGCAAGTAAGTCTAGGGGAGAAAGTTTTCTTGTAGCGAGCCGATTTACCTAATTACCGAATTAAAAGTAATAAAGAAAAACCAAACTGATAATTAAAAATTCACATTAGTGGTAAATTGAGTTAATTACATATTAACTTAAAGATGACCTTCCAAATAACAGCCAACCCTTCATGCGACCTCATCAACAAGATGAAGTGGGGCCAACACGCTACTACCCCAGGACACGTTGGCATATGGACGTTGCTAGAACCTGCAGGAACCCAAAACCATGCCCCCCAATTATGCTGGGCAGATGAAGAAACACTGGTTTGCGTATGGATGGCAGGGGGCCAAGAAGGCACCTCTGGCATGTCCATTTACGGGGCCAGCCTTAAAGAGGGTCGCACAAGATGGAGTGGCCCTAAGCTCATCTCTCAAAATGCAGACAGCTCTGAACAAAATCCTTTATTGTTCAAAGGAGGTGACGGCCGTCTACATCTGATACATACCGCTCAGACAGCGCGTGATCCTTCAGACAGAAGTTGGCAAGAGACAGGTTTGCCTTTCTCCATGCAATGGACCGCAAAGTTAAATCATCAAAGCACACCAAGATGGGGTGCTCGTTGGACTAAGGCCGAATTGTTGATGTCAGAGCCAGCGTTTTGTAGACACCCTCCAACCAAAATAGCAGATGGAAAGTTTTTGTTGCCCATTTACAGAAGCTTGGACACCGGTAGTGCCTTTGCTGATGATCACAGCCAAGTCATCGAACTAAATGACAAGGCAGAAATGAAGGGCAAAGCAATAGACGTCCCTGAAAGCAAGGGCCGAGTTCATGGATCGCTGGTGAAGAGCGCTGATGGCAATCATTTGCTTCAATTCTTTAGAAGCAGGCGAGCAGATCGAATTTACCGATCTGTAGCAGAACAAGATGGGACAAGCTGGTCCATTCCCGCTCCAATTGAATTACCCAACAACAACAGTTCAATACAAGCACTCAGACTCAGCAATGGCCTATTGGCCATGATATTCAACAGATTCGCATTGCCACACCAACCTGTGGATCAAGATTGGGGCACTGCCCAATGGCCCATGACGCGTTGGCCCATGTCAGTTGCCATCAGTGAAGACGATGGCGTTACTTGGCCGTGGATCAGAGACATCGACTACGGCCAAGGATTTTCGGGTCAAGCCAATTGGCATTTAAATGGCCCCCTTGCGTATCCAACAATTGTCGAGGGCATTCCTGGCGATTTACACATTGCCTATTCTTGGGGAGCACGCACCGCTATCAAGTATGTTTGCGTCACCTTGGGTGAAATCATGGGCCAATCAAGATGAAAAGATGGCCGACAGTTCGTCTACGAACTGATTGTCCACTGAGCCCAAATAGCTTTTCAGGCGAAACCAAGCACCAATGAGCTCATACCTAGAGCGCGTTAAGTCAAGTTGAACTTGTGTGAGCTGGTTCAAATTTTTCATCACATCAAATTCGGTTCTTGTACCGGCCAAAACGCCCTTCTGGTTGGAAATCACGGCCTGCTTGGCTGACGCCACTGCCACCTCAAAAGCTTCTACGCGTTTAATGCCTTCTTTCACGGCACTGCTTTCTTTGTGAATCTGCACGCGCAAATTGTTCGAAGCAAAGGAAATTTGCTCTTGTGCTTGCTCAAGTTTAGACAATGCTTGTCGTACTTGCGAGTTAATCAGCCCACCTGAGTAGATGGGCACATTCAATTGCAAGCCTACAACTCGGCTGTTGTTTCTGGTGGAGACAAAGTAACTGCTCTCACCAGAGGTTTGGTTTACCTGGGCAGTGAGGTCCAGTGTAGGGTGATGGCCCGCCTCTGCTTGCTTGATCATGGCCTGAGCAATTTCAACGTCCAGCTTTTGTGCTTTGAGCTTAGGGTTGTTTTGTATGGCTTGCTCAAACAATTGTTCGGGTGTCAGATGTGAAAAAGCATAGGTCTTGAATTTATTTAAATTCAATGGGTAAAGAGAAGACACGCTAGTACCAATGAGTAACTCCATCTGCATCTTAGATACCAAAATGGACTGGTTCACTTGAATTTCATCGGCCACTATTTTGCTCAACTCGGCTTGAGCCTCGTCTACATCGGTGCGCATGCCCTGGCCCGCACGAAGCCCTGCCATGGCCGCTTTCAGTCGTGTGTTAACCAACTCCTTTTGCGATTCAAGAAACACCTTGCGGTCGTTTGCCAATAACAAGTTGAGGTAAGCGTCTACAACCCGCAGCGTGACTTGCTGAGTTTCTTCCTGAAAATAAAAGGCAGCTTGCTCGGTCTGTGCTTTCGCAGAATTAACGCCAAACATCTGCTTGCTTCTAAAGATAGGTTGCCGCAAGCTAAGCACCTTAGAGCTTGAAGGATAGCGCTGCTCTGGGTTTTCTGTGGCGCCATTGGTGAGCTGCTGCTGTACCTTGTTGGTATTGCTGGTAAAAGAGACGCTGGGTAGAAGCTGCGAGTAAGCCTGAGGCAGGTACTCTTGGCTTTCCCTAAATTTGGCATTGGCCAAAAGCCACTGAGGGTCATTTTTTCTTGCAAGCTCAACCAACGTACCCAGCCCTTGCGAGAAGGCGGGCACACTGGCAAGCCCTGTGCATAAAACCCCAAGCCACAGAATTTTTAGAGTTAATTGGCGCATGTTCATTGTTCCTTCATGGAGGCGGCAATGCGCTTGGTCAATGGGCTGACCAAGTACTGCAACAGGGTTCTGCTGCCCGTTTTAATCACAATTTCTACAGGCATACCGGGTTGCATTTTTTTCGAACCGAGTGACTTCAGTCCTTCTTCCGTCACATGCACCCTGGCCAAATAGTAGGGCATAGCGTTTTGCGTGTTGTCGGTGAGCGCATCGCTAGAAAGAGTTTTCAGTACACCTGGCACCACCAGTTGTGGCGAGTCTGAGAAAGATGAAAATCGAACATCCACTTGGTCACCCATCTTCACTCTGTCAATCAAGTGGGGGGCAATTTTTGTTTCTAACACCAACTTCTCTTCGCTGGGCACAATTTCCATCATGCGTTGGCCTGCTTGCACCACCGAGCCTACCGTTTGTACGCTAAGGCCCACCACCTGACCCGCAACGGGTGACTTGATTTCTGTGCGTTCGAGCTCTTGTGTAGCCGCCTTGTACTTTTCGGCCTGAGACTGTATGTCTGGCCTGATTTGCGTCAACCCTTGCTCAACCTCTTTCATAAAATCAGCGCGAAGAGACATTTGCCGCTGTTCAATTTCCAAGATGGCTTGCTTGGCGCGAATTTGGTTGGCTTTGTTTTCTGCAATTGAGCTTTTGATTTCCGAGACACCGCGCTCTAGTTCATGCCTTTTGCTCATTGGTGCGTAGCCATCTTCAACCAAGTTACGAACGCCCACCAAATCTTTTTCAAGTGAATTGAGTTGTGCACTGCGGTTGATGTCAATCTGGCCACTGGTTTCTACAATGGATCTCTGTCCTATGGAGGACTCACGCAACGCACCCAGTGCAGAATCTAGACTGCTGCGCCGAGCTTGAAGCAGTTGCTTTTGAAGTTTGAATTGGTGGTTCAATTGCTTGTCTTGTAAAGCCATTTCCGTTAACTCTGGATCAAAAGTTATAACGCTTGAGCCTGCTTGCTCTGCCAACAATCTTGCCTCAATGATCTTTAGGTTGAAAAATTGCTGGCGGATGGTTTCGTATTGGGCGCGCACCATTTCATCAACCAGCTTAATGAGGGTTTGATTTTGCGTCACAGCTTGGCCTTCGCTGACCAAGACTTCTTTGACGATGCCTCCTTGTAGGTGTTGAATAGCCTTGCGCTTTGTATCAATGGACACCAAACCTTGTGTGGGTACCCCTTCGTCCAAGGGAACAAAGGCGGCAAACAAAATGAATCCGCCCAGGCCCAGGCCCAAGACCCACATGCCGATCCGCTTTACCTTGGCTATTTCGGCCGACAGTTGGGATTTGTCTGTGACATCTGTAACGTCGCTCATTTGAGCAAATTCTTTGGATTGAGCCATGGCTGTTTTAGGTGTTGACATAATGTTTCTTTTTCAAATATCGGAGAGCTTGGCTTGTGCATTTGGCAAGTCCATTTGTACGTCTCGTATGTTGCTGACCTGCCCGCTCTTCATCTCAACAATGCGATCTACAAAAGCCAACAATGACTCTCGGTGGGTGATCAAGACGATGGTGGTACCGGCAGCTTTCAGTTCCTTCAAAACCTCCTCCAAAGCTTTTACGCCTGCCTCATCGAGGCTGGAGTCGGGCTCGTCTAAGATCAGAATTTGTGGGGTGCCATAAATGGCGCGTGCCAGGGCAACACGCTGTTTTTGCCCCGAGCTCAGTGCGCCTCCCTTGCCTGTAATCTGGTGGTCATAGCCAGATGGCAAATGAAGGATGGTTTCATGCATACCTACATGCTGAGCAGCCAAAATTACCCTCTCGTGATCTACTTCCGACATTCGTGCAATGTTTTCGGCAATGGTGCCATCAAACAATTCAACGTCTTGTGCCAAATAGCCCACCTGAGGACCCATGAACTCTCGGTCAATTTCATGGATATCTATGCCATCGAAGCTTACTTGACCTGCAAAAGATGGCCAGATACCCAATATGACTTTGGCCAGTGTTGACTTGCCAGAGCCCGATGCGCCCACCACTGCGATGGCTTCTCCGGGCCTGACTTGCAAAGACACCTCGTGCAAAATAGGTGTTTTCCGAGCAGCAACTTTGACACTAATATTTTGAAGTTCAATGGCGCCCTTCAGTGCATGACTTTTGCCACGTTGTACCTCTTCAGGAAACTCGTCAAATAACTCTTCCAAGCGCTTGGCCGACTCAAACGATTGTTTAAATCCGCGCCATCCATTGACCATCATATCTAGAGGTGCCGTAGCGCGAGTCATTAGTAAGTTGGCTGCAATCATGGCACCCACCGTGAGCTCACCCTCCATCACCAGCAAGGCACCTACACCCAAGGCCAACGATTGCTTGAGGATGGTGATTTCCTTGGTGGTTGAAGTTAATTTCGACTCTAGGTTTTCCGCCTCTGTGCCCGTTTTCAATACTTCTACTTGGCGCTGCCACCATCTGAGTTTGAGGTTATTGGCCATTCCGTGCGCTTCAATAACTTCGGCATTGCGCAGCTTGCTGTGTACAAAGCTATTTAGTTCGGTCTCTTCTTCCAAAGATTGATCCTTACTGTCCTTCGTCATTTGAGCTGAAAACCAAGCCACCAAAGTCAAATTCACGCAAAACACAATGGACAAGTATCCCAGCCAAGGGTGCAGTAAAAACATGATGACGATGTAAAACGGCGTCCAGGGAGCATCTAGCAACGCATAAATACTTTGCCCTGTAAGTGTCTGCCGAAGTTGCGCTAAATCGTTAAAGGGCTGAAGGGTTGATTTTTGCGTTTGCTTAAGTCGATTCAAAAACGAAACTCGAAACAAGCGTTGACTCAAGGCCAGTTCTAAGTTCACACCAGCGGCAATCAACACCTTTGAACGAGCCCACTCTGCAAAGCCCATGGTCAGCATCAAGCCAAAAGTAATGATGCTGACCACCACCAAGGTGATCTCGCTTTTACTGATCATCACACGGTCATAAATTTGGAGCATATAAAGCGTCGGCACCAACATCATGATGTTGGCCACGGAGGAAAAGACTAGCGCCAATAGCAGTTCTTGTTTATAAGTTTTGGCCAACTGCGAGAACAAATTGTTATTTTTCATGAGTGAATATTTGTTTCGTACGCTTCAATTACATTGAAGTTAATTTTGAAGCTTGAGCTGGTGTGATTGATTTCACATCCCTACCCGCCAATTTATCTAAGACCAAGTCACGTGGCCCAAAAATCTTTGGCTTGCCTCCCTTCATGACCAATATTCGGTCTGAGTATTTCAAGATATCTTTTTTATGCGTAACCACCACCACCGTGGTACCAGCCTCTTTCAGGTGTTGCAGAAGTTTGTAAAGTGCATGGTTGCCCTCCACATCCAAATTGGCGTTGGGCTCATCTAGCACCACAAACCTGGGGTTGCCATAAATGGCCCTTGCCAAGCCCAACCTTTGTCTTTGTCCACCTGAAAAAACTGTGCCATCCTCGCCCACCTGTGTGGCCAATTTGTCGGGCAAGTTGTTGATGAAATCAGTGAGGCCTACTAGTTCAATGGCTTTTTGCAACTGGGCTTCATCTAACTCACCGAAACGAGAAATATTCTCGGCAATAGAGCCCTCAAGCAATTCAATGCCTTGAGGCAAGTAACCAAGGTAGGCTCCAAGTTCGTCTTTGCTCCAATTGAAGATGTCTACATCATCTAGTCTGATAGAGCCCGACATGCTGGGCCACACGCCAACCAACATTCTGGCCAATGACGATTTACCAGAGCCCGAGGGCCCCATCACAGCTAGGCACATGCCTTGTTTCAATGAGAATGTGACATTGCTCAGAATAATGGCCTTGGCACCAGGCGCGCGTGCACTTAGATTGTCAACATGGAGTACGCCCTTTGGTGGCGGTAAGGTCATGCCACTGACAGGTGGTGGGTTTTCAGACAAAAACTCATCAAGGCGAGTGTAGGCGTCGCCTACTGTCACAATCGATTTCCAGCTGCCAATGAGTTTCACCAATGGCTGGATAGCTCGACCGCCAATGATGGAGGCAATGATCATGGCGCCGCCGCCATCCGGCAGCTCACCCATGAGCGTGAGCCAGCACCCCAAACCCAAAACTACTGAGCCTTGACCAATCATGACCAATTTGGACAAAGTTGCGCACAAACTTTGGCTGCGTGTGGCCTCTGCCATTTTATTGATGTGCTCACGCTGGATTTCTTCCCATTTATTTTGCACGTTTCGCATCATGCCCATCGCATGGATGGTTTGTGCGTTGCCTGCACTGTCGGCCACATACAACTGCGCTTGAGCGTTGGCCTTTTGAGCAAACTTCACACCAGGGCGGACCATAAGCTCAGTCCAGTAACCAATCAGAAACAACAGCCCCACAGCGCACAAGGTGACCACTCCCATTCTTGGATGGATGAGGTAAACCAGAGCGATGAAGAAAATGCTCACAGGTGTGTCCAAGATGGCCAACATGCCTGGTGATGATAGAAAAGAACGAATGGTTTTGAGGTCTTGAAGGGCCAAGCGAGATGTGGAAGACCGGGTTCTCAAAAAGCTTCTGTAACTAGCCTCAAACACACGTACACCCATTTTTTCGTTGAAAGCCACAGCCACTGCTTGCATCAAGCGAAAACGAACCCACTCTAAGAACCCAGAAGCCACCAAAAATCCTACGAGCATGAGGGTAACGACCAGAAGCACATGCTCACTTCTGCTGTTGAGGACAGGACCATAGACGTCCTTCATGTATCCGACAGGGGCCAAAGACAAAAAATTGGCCACCAAGGTAAACAAGAATGCATTGCGAATATGAGAGGCGTTTTCAAACAGCGCAGTCCTCAACTCTGAATATTGGAATAGTTTTTTCATGCGACTAAAGGCTCTGGATATGAATCGGGAATAACTTTGACGGAAGGTTTGATTGGCAATGAACTTTCTGCATCCTCACTGAAAACAAACCTCAGGTAAAACAAGTTTTTCTGGCGCAGTAAGGACAGCTCTTTTAATTTTTCAGTTCGGAGCTTTGTTTCGATGGCTTCACTCAAATTGATTTGAATGTGCATCCGTCCGTCTAGGGTAAAAATTGACAACGCATTCTTCTTCAAGGTCAGCGTATGCTTGTCAAAAAAAACAGGTGTGGTGTCAGAGAACTTAAGGATTGGAAGCGGCTGGCCTGATTTGGCCACCGCCGTCCACCGACTGTTTGGATCTTGGAAAATTTCCTTGGAAGCTTTACTGACAGTGTGAATAGCGTTGCACACCATTTGAGAGCCTAGCGAGGGGAACTTCTCACGCATACTTTTGTAGGCCAAGTGATGCAAGGTGACACGGTGCCAGCTTCTAGAGCGCGACACAAACAGGGCCGCAACATCACAAGCCATTGCAAAGGTTTTCTGCAGGTCAAGCAGTTTGAGCGCCTGTTCGGGGCTCACAAGTAGTTTGATCTGAAGGGTATTTTTCATATAGGAGATATTAGCACAATCTCCTATATGAAATTTAGGTCACTTTATGTTGAAGCAAATTATGCCAACCCAACAAGCCAACCACCTTCTGATTTTCAATGCAAACAATGCGGCTGATGCGCTTTTCTTCAAAGATGCGCAGGGCATCGCTGGCCAGCGTTTGGGCGTCGATGGTCAGCGGCCGACTGGTCATGAAGTTAGACACGGGCTGAGACAATTTCTCATCAAAATGCCCCTGGCTTTGCACAATGAGGCGGCGCAGATCGCTGTCTGTAAAAATGCCGCTTAGCTTGTCGCCACCACTTAAAATTAAAATAGCCCCCATTCTGCCAATGGCCATTTCTGGAATAACCTCGGTTAGCAGAGCGCTGGCTTGACGGTGGGGAATTTCACTGATGGGTTGCATCACATCTCTTACGCGCAAGTAATACTTACGGCCCAAGGCTCCCATTGGGTGGGTTCTGGCAAAGTCTTCGGTGGTGAAGCCCCTGGCTGCTACCACGGCCATGGCCAGTGCATCACCCAGAGCCAGTTGCACCGTGGTGGAAGACGTTGGCGCCACCCCCAAAGGGCAGGCCTCTTCTTTTACGCCAGAGTCAATGTGCCAATCGCTCAATTTGGCAATGGCACTATTGGGCTTGCCGGTCATGCCTATCACTCTGACATGGAATCTTTTGGCAAATGACACAAAGTTGACCAGCTCGTCTGTTTCACCACTGTTAGACAGTGCCAACAGAATGTCGCCTTCGGTGATCATGCCCAAATCACCGTGCCCCGCTTCGCCCGCGTGAACAAAAAAAGCAGGGCTACCTGTGGAAGCCAAGGTGGCAGCAATTTTGCGCCCTACATGGCCACTTTTGCCCACACCAGATACTACGATTCGCCCTTGGCATTTCAACAAGGCATCCACTGCCTGCAAGAAGTTGTTGTCTAGTTTTTGAGCACTGTCCAAGAGCGCTTGCGACTCCTCTGCCAGAACATCTCTTCCAAGTTTGAGCAAATCGCCAGAGTAAGTAACTGCCACGTTTAAACCTTCATCCCTTGTTGTGTCCGAGCGTAGGTGCTGTGCCATTCGTCAGACATCGGAGACTCCCAATAATCTTTGAAGCAGGGGGTGCCAAGGGTGTAGTGCAGCAACTTGGCGTTGTAGTTATCGTCATACTCAGAGGCTAGCCAATTCCACTCTTTTGAAAACTCACCCACCAGGCTGTCGTCTAGCCATTGGAATCTGTGCAAGAATGCGCCCGTTTTGCCCATGATAAATTCTGGTGTCATCACTTGATTAGCGGGGTGACCACAATTCCATAGAACCACACTCGACCAGTTTTTACGGGGGTAGTCTTGGTTTTTATTGCCCAAGTATTTGCCTGAGGCCTTTGTTTTGTAGTCATGCTTGGCGCACAACACCGCCTTGGACTCATCTCGCTGGGCCCACAGCTTGGCAATGTCTTCACGACAAATCATGTCACCATCTGCAAAGATGGCCCAACCGGAAAAATCAAACAAAGAAGGTGTTAGGAACCTTGAGTAGATGAACGCATTACTTCCGTCATTGTGCGTATCTTTATAGTTGGCAAAGCTGTTCAAAGCTAGGGGCGTAAAAGACAAAGGCTCACTGGCTTTTTCCAAAATACTTTGGCAAAAGGTGTGATACGCCACAGCTTCTCTTTCGTCGTACCCAATGGTGATTCTTATCATGGGAATAGTTTTAATGAATTAGGAGGAGATCAATGACTACTTAGCGCCAATTTGCCGTTTGCCTTAATTTCGAGCAAATGAAAATGGCTTCTTGGTCGCCTTCACCAGTCACTGTAAATTTCAAAACCTTAAAGAATCCCGAGAAGAGATTGAACCAGTACCCAAAAGGCAACTGAGTCACATGAGCATTTCGGCCATCTGATAATTTTTTCTGGGCTGGATAATTTGCAACTGAACAGACAAAAATTTTTCCTGCACGCTGACGAATCTCAGAAAGTACATGGGAGAGTGCACCAAATTCAACATGTTCCATAACGTCTAAGCAAACAACCAAATCAAATTTTCCTTCGGGTAGTTTTGCATATTGTTCAGACGCAACATCAAAACCTTCAATACGAACCCCTGGCATATTTGTTTTGACATATTCAATGAAATGTCCCTTGCCGCACCCATAGTCCAAGATGCTTCCCACATTATTTTGAAGAATGAGATTTTTGATTAATGGGTAGTGTTTAACAGTGATTCCGCCCGCACCAAAGGCTTCAGAATTATTGTGAAGTTGTTTAAGCTGCGAGGCGTAATCTTCAGAGATAAGCTTACTCATTGAAATCCTTAAATGGCTGATGAAAAACCAAAACCGGCCAGCGTGCAATGCACATTGAGTCGAGCAGCCAAGATGATCTCGCCACAGTTGGGAGCCTTATTACGCCCGTATCCTTTGATGAGAATAAAGCCACGCTTTACTTTTTCAAAAGACTTCAAGCCACTCGAAACTTCAGCTTCATTCGAAGCATTGCAAAGCAAGATATCAATGGTATTTGCATCGCCATTACCAATATCAGCCATTCTCAATTCATTTTGAAGGTGCCCCTGAAATCTCTCAGTAAGCATCCTTGCAAACTCGTCTGCTGGCCCAATGGTTTGTATACCCCTTGGAGCATAAATTTCAATTTTGCTTGCCTGATCGCCAACCAATGTACTGATTGCTAAAGCAGGAAGAGTCATGGATTGGGATAGTTGATAGACTCGAACATGGCTTGGTGGTCGAATTTTGCAGACTGATGCGTGAATGAAATCGATGATTGAATACGTTTCATAGGTAACACGCTCAGCATTGAACATTTTCAAAAATGAGCTGGTAGTTGACGTCTCGCTGTATAAAAAATCACGTCGGTTAATGACGCATATTTCATTGTCAGAAATGACGCCCTGCGGGTCTTTCAACTTGTCTTTGATGAGATCGTAAAGTTTCATGCTGCTCTCACTTTGGTCAAGGATTTTTGGGCAACACCCTCAAAGAATTCATCATTCGATTGACTGACCTGCTTGCGATGGATCTTGATATCTGGATAGGCAATGCTGGTGTCACCCTCCAAGCCCCAAATGAATGGCGCGCCGCGATCGGACAACAGCAAATGAACGCTCCTGCCTGCTGCGCCCGCAAAGTGCACCAATGCAGTAGAAACGGAAATGATTTCGTCACAAGCGCACATAAGCGCAAACCAGCCGTCAAGATCTTTCTTGAAGTCTAAGCCGTCAATCCAACGAATATTCTTATATTTGGAAGCTAAGTATTCTTTTTCTTTGGAAACTTCACCATATTGCAAGGAAACAAAGATGGTGCTTTGGTCTTTGAAAATAGGATCCCACAGTTCAATGTCCAAAGTTTTGGTTTTTTGTGCGCGCTCCCAATAGCCACCCTTCCATGAAAAGCCAACAATGCGATCGGCGCCCGTTTTCTTCAACAAAATTTCTCTGAACTTGGCCAATTTTGCTTGGTCTGGGTTCAAATAAATCTGTCTGTTCTTGATGAAGTCTTCCTTGCTGCTACGGTACTTTTTTTGGAATGAGCCAATGGGCACATAACCGTTGACCACTTCAGAGTTGGCCGATAAAAAAGGGCCTGAACCATAGGGGTGAACTGGTAACTCAGGGAATGAGCGCTGCAAGATGGGTCGGAAACGCTTTTCAGCAATGAGTACTGTCTTGGGGTATTCGTTTAAGAACTGACGCAATACGCCCAAGAACAAAACCTGATCGCCAATGCCCTGCTCGCAAACCGCGTAGGTCCACTTGTCTGGGTCAATTGTGCTCATATCGGTAATGCACTTAGCGCCTTCGAAAAGCTTGGGCAAGGGGCGACCAATTTTACCTACCTCTGGTAAAAGGCCGTTATCATAGTTAACCCAACCGTCTTTGAATTCACCCAAGCGCAATTGAACCAAGGACATATTCCATCGGGTAGCAATGTTGGTGGGGTCTTTTTCTAAAGCTGCCTTGAAAGACTCAAGGGCCTCAACAGGGCTTCTTTCAGCCAGAGTGTCGGCTTTGAGTCGAATGATTTCGTGTTTGTCGCCAAAATGTTTTTCGGCAATGGCAAGCATTTCATCTGCTTCAGTCTTCATGAACAAAGACCGGTAGCTAGAAATCAAGCCACTGAGCACGGACACATTGGGTTTTTCTAAATCTAATTGGGGCTTGAGAATTTCTAGGGCTTTAGAATACCCTTGCTCTTGAAGTAATGCCGCCGCATAGTTGATGCAAACGCTCTGGTTTTTGGGCATTGCAGCATATGCCTGCTCTCCAAAAGCAGCCGCCTTCTTAAAGTCGCGCTTCTTAATGTAGGTGGGAATGAGATTTGCCAAAGCCAGATGTTGCTTGGCATTGAGTTGGAAACTTTCAAGCAGCAACTCTTCCGCCAAGTCAAATTCTTCTTTTCTGAGCGCCACAACCCCTTTGTAAGCCAAACCAGCAGAGCGGTTGTAACGAGAGATGACCTCTGCAATCTCTATAGCCTTGTCTAATAGGTTGTTTTTTAGCGCTTCATCAGCCTCAGCCGCCAACTTCATTAATTCGTTTTGCTTCATGGTTCAGGTGCGTCTGTGTTTCCCAGAGTCTGAACCCTAGGTTAATTGTTGGCGAAATAGAATCGATTTTAGTCGTAAAACCGACATACAGAGCCAGATATGAGGCCGCTTAACCCAGTTTCAAGTGATTTGGATCACTTCAAAACTTTTAATGAGGTCGTCTAGGGCTTTCATTTGGGACAAGAAAGGCGTAAGCAGGCTGAGGGGTAATGCGCTAGGGCCATCACATTTGGCTTGGGAAGGATCAGGGTGGGCTTCAATGAACAGGCCGGCAATGCCAATGGCCAAGCCAGCCCTCGCCAAATCCACCAGCTGTTCTCTTCGACCACCAGAGGCTGCCCCCAATGGGTCGCGGTTTTGCAGGGCGTGGGTTGCATCAAAAATGAGTGGTTTGTTGCCGGTGATTTTTTTCATCACGCCAAAACCTAGCATGTCAACGACCAGATTGTCGTAGCCAAACATGGTGCCACGATCGCAAACCCATACATTGGGGTTTCCTGCGCTTTTGAACTTGTCCACAATATTGACCATTTGGCTGGGGCTGATGAACTGTGGCTTTTTGATGTTGATTGTTTTGCCTGTTTGGGCCAAAGCTACGACCAAATCAGTTTGCCTTGCCAAAAAAGCGGGGAGTTGAAGAACATCAACCACCTCGGCCACCGGATTGACTTGAAAAATTTCATGGACGTCGGTAAGCACTGGCACGCCAAACTCTAGCTTGACCTCTTGCAAGATTCGCAGACCCTCCTCCATGCCTGGACCCCTGAAAGAGTTAATAGAAGACCGGTTGGCTTTGTCAAAAGATGCTTTAAAAATATAGGGAATGTTTAACGCACTGCTTGCCTTTACAAATTCTTCGCAGGTTTTGAGTGCCAGGTCTAGGTCTTCCAAAACATTAAGGCCGCCAATCAATACAAAAGGATTCTCATTGTTGGTAATGGCGGTAGGCTTGAACATGGGGTGGTTTTTCATGGATTGTTTAGAAATTGGGTAGCGTCAAAGGCATGGGCTAATTATTGAATATTTGGCGATTGCTGACCAGTGAGCCAATCAGGAAAACTGGCCGCCACAAGCCAACCAGCTTGCTTTGATTTCATGAATAGCATTTCAATGAAGGCGTGAGTTTCTCGCCTCGAAAAATTCAAACTGGTCTCTTGAGATACACCTCTGAGTGTTAGTCGGGTTTGAATACTGTTGAGCTTCAGATTTATTTCTAACAAAAGGTGGGCGCCGTTTATGTTCAAGGCAGGTGCTGATTCATTTTTAGGTTTCGGGCCGTCAAACTCCAATGCCAAGCTGTGTTCTTGTTCTAGGTTGCGAGGAACATTGGGTAAAAAGTCGCCCATGGAGGGTAATGCGACTTCTTCAAGTTTTGCCGCCCATACCTTCAGAAATCGAAGCAACAATTTTCTGGTTAATAGCCAAGATACATCGACTTTTGCTGCAACGATTTTGAGCAGCATTCTGTCTTCTGTATCTATGTAGGTTAGGTCAATTTGCACTGATATGGCTCTTGGGCTGTCATTGGAATCCCCAGATTTTGCAGAGCTGGAAAAAGTGGGGAGGCTTAATAAAAGGACTAGTCGGGATTTTAGCGGAGAGCTTGTTTGTAACGATAAGGCATTGCTTTTTGTGAAGTTGGCCTGAATATTTTGCTCACTACTAGTGTGGAGGCTGTGAATGGCGGCGCAGGTACCGATACATTGAACTTAATTGACGATGATGCTGGTTCGTTTGGTCTGATGTCGATGGACAGCGTTGAGAATGTAAATGTCCGCTTGCTGTCTGCAGCTACAACTGAATTAAATGCTGCTGATTGGTCAGGTGTTGCAGTTTTGTCTTATGCTAGCTCTTTGTCAGCTACAAATCTTGAAGTATCCGGTCTTGAATCGACTA
>CAMAYM010000057.1 GCA_945862495.1 Bordetella parapertussis
AAAGTACCGTAATGTCTCTTTCTTGATTGATCGTACGCAGGGCATCCATGACGGATTTAGAATTGATTGGATCAAGCGATGCAACGGGTTCGTCAGCTAAGATAATTTTTGGTTCTTGAACTAGCGCACGAGCAATGGCAACGCGCTGCTGCTGCCCACCAGATAATTGATCTGCTCTCTTTAAAGCCTGATCATCGAGACCCAAGGTGTATAAAGCATCAATCGCACGATCTCGGTCTTCCTCCGAAAACCGACCGAAAAGCTTGGGCCATCTTGGAGGATGATTGAGTCGACCCGTCAACACATTGGTCAATACATCTAAACGATCGACTAAATTGAATCGCTGAAAAATCATCGCACAATTGCGACGCCACGCGAGTAAGGCGTCGCCGTTCAAGCGTGCGATATCAAGACCTTCGTAGAATATCGATCCAGAGGTGGGGTCTAGCAAACGATTAGTCAAATTTAATAAGGTCGATTTTCCCGCACCGGAGCGACCAATAATCGCAACCATCTGACCGCGGGGCACCTCGAAGCTGACCCCAGAGACTGCAATCGACTCTCCGAATCGCCGCTCCAAATTTTTAGTCACTAGCAAACCTGGAGCGGAACGGTCTTGATTCGGGATCATTTCTTCTTTTCAGCTTGGCGAAGCGCAATGAAGTCTGCATAAGCTTCATGATTTGTTGGGGCGATCCCTCCAAAAATGTTGCTCCCAACAACTTCCCAAGCTGCCTTATCATTTTCAGGCATCTTGATCAAACACTCACTCATCTTTGCCTTCATAGCTTCTGGATAGCTTTTACGTGTAGTAAAAGGCGCATTAGGGACACGAGGAGACTCGTAAATAAAGCGAAGGTCATCAAGCTTGATTGTGCCAACAGCCGCAGCTCGGATATGCGCACCCGCGGTTGGTGAGTAATACCAATTTGTTGCAGCGTCCACTGAACCGTTTGCTACGGCGACCAAGCTATTGTCATGCGAGCCTGTTTGGACTAAGCGACTAAAAAGGATAGGTTCGTTTTTGGCTGAAACATAACCCTTTTCTCTGAAGTAGTGCATGGGCAACACATAGCCAGAAGCAGAAGTTGGCGTGGGCCACCCCATGGACTTGCCCTTAAGATCTTCGATTTTTTGGTATGGAGAGTTTGCCTTGACCACGACGACCCACTTGTAGCCAAGTTCGCCGTCTTTTGACATATCCATCGCTACCGGTTGCACATCGCCTTTTAACAAGTCATGCGCAATGGCGTACTGAGCAGGTCCAAGCCATGCGAGCTGAACATCCCCCTGAACCATGGCTTCGATCACCCCTGAATAGTCATTTGTGACGCGCATTGTCACCTTATCTATGCCCATGCATTTGGCAAGATACGGACCCATGGGTGCCCAGCGGAGATTTCCTGACTGGATGTTTTCACCAGAAGCAATACCAAACGTTATAGATTTGTACTTTTGACGCCAGTCATCTTGAGCGACAGCGTGAGAGGACAAGAGTGCGATAAGCGATAAAGATAAGGCGAAGTGTTTAATCATGATGACTCCTCAAGGGTTGACCCGTATATTGAAGTCTTTTGTTATGACGCAATCATGACACGCTGAACTACCTTCACTCAGGTACAGACCTCATCTTATCCAACGCCTCGACCACCTCGTAGACAGCGAGGTTATTGACAGAGGAAACCTTAGCCTTGAACGATGGCAGGTTAGCGATCAATTGATCAACTGCATCGGGTAAATCACGCATCTTCGTCACCACAAGCCCGTATTCATTCTTAATCACCCAACTGGTATTAAACCGCTCTTGCGGCATCGTCGCGGCGTTTTTGAAAGTGATGACAGGAAGTCCCATCTGGATAGATTCACTCAGACTCCCTGGTCCCGGCTTTCCAATAAAGTAATCACTGAGCTGCATGAGGCTGTTGATTTCAGAAGTAAAACCAAACACAAGGTGCTTTACTAAAGGCTTGAGTGCTTGGATTTTTTTTGCAAGTATTTCGTTATGGCCACAAACAAAGATCATTTGCCTATTGGATAAATCTTTGGCGATTTTTAGCATCTGGGTAGATCCGTGGCCGCCAAACATGACAAGACCTGTCGCTTGATCGGGATCTAAGCCGAGCTCTTGGCGTCGATGCTGTCGATCAATTTTTGGAGAACGATAAAATGCAGGTCGCAAAATCATCCCAGAAGTTTGAGTGATCTGGCTATCGCGATACCCTGCCTCTCGCGCCTGTGAAACCGCTTGATCCGAACCACAAATGAGATACTGCTCCTGATCGGCCTCGATCCAAAAGTTGGGTGGATAATCTGCCAGGTCAGTCAAAACCGTTACGTAAGGCACGTTGGGACATTGATCTTTAAGCGCCTCGAACATGACCTTGTTGAAATTTGGAATCAGTGAAACAACCAAATCAGGGGGATCCGTTTTCCAAAACTTTTGGATTTTTAATTTAAGTTTTGTGTGGGTTAGACGGATCATGGCTTGGAAAATTTTAAGTTCCGTTGCTAATCCGCGCGTCCATCCCTTTTTGAGTCTTAAGTTGTATAAGTCCTCTGGGGCAAATCCCGTCAATTTTTGGAAATAACGCTCTGAATCGATTACTTCAAAAAGATTGATTAGTGAAACACTCCATTCAGGATGTATTTCAGTGATTACTTCCTGCAGAGCGAGTGCAGCAGAACGGTGGCCGCCGCCTGCATTAAAGTAGATAAGGTGAATTTTTCTGCTCATAATTGAATTAGGTTGCCACAAGAATGTTTCATCAAGATGAAATAAACGTCAAGAGTGCGTTTGAATGGAATCACTAAACAATAAGTGTTGCGCTCAATTCCCTAATGCGCTCATCTAAATAATAGCCACCATATTCTGTGTAATGTAGAAACTTTCTGTTGCAATGCATGCATTCACAAACATCTGCCCTGTCATAGGGGTGATGTTGTATCGAAATGGGGGCATCCTCGGACCAAAGATTTGTTCCATCGGGGTGATATTCATCCCAACGGGCCTCAGCACCCTCTGCCCGAAGCGTTCCCAAAACTTTCAATTTTCCAAGATCGAAATAACCTGGTTTTGATATCCACCCCGGACAAGAGAGCGAGGAGCATTCTGAGCAAGCTTCGACTGTCCTTGGGGACTGAGCAATATCGAATAGTTGATCTCTATCTAGTTTTTTAATCACTTAGGTACACCCTCAGACGATACCCAAGGGATTGTACCTAGCCCAAAGCTTGGTCTTTTCTTTTAGCATCAACGACAGCAGCAAATAATCGTCGCGCAGCAAACAACAATACTTAGCCCAATGATTGACAATTTATCTGCCTAAGCGCGCAGTCACCCAGAACCGGAGGAGTTTATGAAACTTTTACATCGTGCAACTATCGTCATGGCGGGCGCCCTGACACTTGGCCTCGCCACAACCGCATATTCACAAACCGTGATGCGCAACAGCATCTCTGTCGCCCAAAACTCGCACCAAGGAGTAGGCATTGATGTACTGGCCCAAGAAGTAGAAAAAGGTACCAACGGCCGCATCATTATTAAAAACTTCTACTCCGGCAGCCTTGGGGGAGAAAGAGAAAGTATTGAGTCCGTGCAATTGGGGACGCAAGAGCTTGCTGGGAGTAGTACAGGACCCATACCAAACTTTGTGCCCGCTGTCCGTATTTTAGATATCCCTTTCTTATTTCGTGACAAGGCCCATGCGCGCGCCGTGCTAGACGGCCCTATTGGTCAAGCGATGCTAAAGGAATTTGATAGCAAGGGCTTCAAAGCACTGGCCTGGTCTGAGAATGGTGTTCGGCACATGACGAACAGTAAGAGACCCGTGAACGGACCGGATGACTTAAAAGGGCTCAAGATGCGGACGATGGAAAACCCCGTCCACGTCGCGGCATACAAGGGCTTTGGAATCATCACCACCCCAATGGCATTTCCTGAGGTATTTACAGCCTTACAGCAAGGTGTAGTGGATGGTCAGGAAAACCCCCTTTCCGTCATCATGGCCTCGAAATTTGACCAAGTACAAAAGCATATGACCTTGACGGGTCACGTCTATAGCCCCGCCATTTTTCTGATGAACAAAGCGGCCTTTGATAAGCTCTCCCCGGCTGATCAAAAAGTCTTTTTAGATGCGGCTAAGGTTGCCTCACAGGCTCAACGTGCACGCGTTGATCAAGACGATGCAAATGGTGTGGCCGAATTACGCAAGAAAGGCATGTCCGTCGTCGAGAATGTCGACAAAGCAGCCTTTGTCGCCAAGCTTCAACCGGTAAATGCACAATTTGAAAAAGAGTTTGGCAAAGATAAGATCGACGCCATCCGCAATTACAAGTAATTGATCGTGTTCTGACATGGGCGTAGCGCGCAAGTGCTACGCCCATTCTTTCTGGATTCAGAATGAAACAGTTTTTGTTTACGTTAGAAAATCTGACCACCCGTTTCTCAACGCTGGTGGCCTGCTTGATGATGGCGCTTGCCGCTTCGCTTGGTATGTTCCAAGTCATCATGCGGTTTGTGTTGGAAATCCCAGCGGAATGGACTGAGGTTCTCATTCGTTTTAGCCTGATCTGGATGGTCTTTATGGGGATCCCCTATGCCTTTAGAGCCGGCGCGATGGTCAGCGTTGATGTGCTGGCACGTTGGGTCGGTCCAATCGGCAAGCGCATTCTTTCATTTTGCACTTGCGTCGCAGCACTCATTTTGGTGGTCACTATTATTTGGTGGGGCTGGGACTATTCGACACGAGGCCGGATGCAAAGCGTGATTGGTCTCGAGGGAGTCACCATGTTTTGGGCCTATTTAGCCCTCCCTGTTGGTGGACTCTTTTGTATCCCCGCGATTGTGGCGCAGTTTTTTGATCCTCAAAATAGTGAACTGGAGGCTGCACAATGAGCATCACCATGCTAATTACGATGATGCTGTGCTTTACGCTCACTATTTCTGTCGCGGTCTCGATCGGACTTGCTGCAATTTTGGGTATTCAAATCGCCAATATCAACATGCTGATTTCAGTCAAAGAGATGTTTAACTCTTTGAACAAGTTTCCTTTAGCGGCGATTCCATTTTTTATTTTGGCCGGCAATCTCATGGAAACCGGCGGTATTTCGCGACGGCTCGTAGAGTTTGCAAAAAGTATTGTTGGAGGTGTCCAAGGCGGGTTACCGATGACCTGTGTGCTGACCTGCATGATTTTCGCTGCGGTGTCGGGCTCAAGTGTTGCGACAACCTTTGCCATCGGGGCCATTTTGATTCCGGCCTTAATCAAACATGGCTATCCGACGAACTATGCGGCCGCTCTGCAAGCTACAAGCGCAGAGTTAGGTGTGATTATTCCTCCCTCTATCCCACTGATTTTGTACGGTGTCGCTGCAGAGGTATCGATCGGTGAATTGTTTATCGCAGGGTTTGGACCTGGCATCTTTATCGGTGTATCTCTGATGCTCTTTGTCCACCTGTACTGCCGATGGAAAGGCTGGGGAAAGAACGATGGCGATGGTCGACTCAGTGTGGGACGTGCGACGATTCAAGCCGCCTGGGCCCTGTTGATGCCAGTCATCATCCTGGGTGGCATTTATGGTGGTGTCTTTACACCCACAGAAGCCGCTGCGGTCGCTGTCTTTTATGCCTTATTCGTAGGCATGGTGGTGTATGGCGAAATCAAACCACGTCATTTATTCCCAATTCTCAAGAAATCTGTCGTGTCGAGTGCGGTGATCATGTTCATCATCGCCAACGCAGGCTTGTTCGCATTTTTATTAACGCGCGCGGGTGTGCCAGGTGAAATAGGCAACTGGCTGAATACAGTCCTTGAGTCACCCGCAATGTTTTTGCTAGGTGTCAACCTTGCCCTGTTTGTGATCGGTATGTTTATTGAAACAAGTGCGGCTATCCTGGTTTTGGCACCCATTCTCGTTCCGGTTGCCATCCATTTTGGTATCGATCCCGTTCATTTCGGACTGGTCATGGTGATTAACCTTGCTATGGGCATGATCACCCCTCCGTTCGGAGTCAACTTGTTCGCCGCATGCACCATCGCACGTATTTCTCTCGATCAAATTGTGGGTCGACTGATACCCTTTATTGTCGTTATTTTTTGTTGTCTGATGGTGGTCACTTATGTTCCGGTCATTTCACTTGGGCTAAGGGATTTGGTTTACAAATAAACGCGGCCATGTCACTCTTTGTTCGGCTGCGTCCCTAGGTAGCCGAACCTGCGCAATAATTCGACGGTGGCCCCATCGGCCATCAGGTCGCGCTCAAGGCGATACTTCTCTCCAAAAAAAGCTTGGCTGGCTTCGCGATCATTCAAAACTGTTCTTAGAACATTCAACGCAGCTTCCCGATCAAAGATGCTTTCCATATAAAGTACTCTCGTACCGGCAGAGCCAGAACCGAACGCAAAAACGAAGTATTGGAATTGCAGATTTCCCTCACGGGGCGTCTTCGGACCGGTGATGACTGCGACCGCTTTTTCGAATTCTCCAGGCTTTAGCTTTTTACTAAGTTCGCGCACTGCTTGGTCCAAGGCTTCGATCTGGACGTTTGCTGCATCAGTGGCATTTGCAAGAAGAAGAGGCGCAATCTTACGCGCATACGTATTGACCGATACCATATCAGCCTTTTCGCGCGTCAAAATCTCTTCGAGATAGGCACGTGTCACCAAAAGGATATTTTTCTGACGCGCTATTTGTAGCTCGGTAAATGACGCGCTGGCTAGATCTGTTTCAGTCTTTTTTGTCTGATTGAGTAAAGTGCTCAACCTTTCTAGCCAACGTTTATCCGTTGGATTTTCACTCAACCCGATAGACGCCGAATACACACCAAGAGGCAAATGCGAAATAGACTTAAGGTAGTGATAATTGGAAGGCGTGTAAGGTAAAGAGCCCAAATCTTCGCCCCTGATCAAGGTCACGGTGTCCGTCACTAGAAAGACAGGTTGGTCACTCTTTAAAGCAAGGGCACGCGCTGCCGCGTAAGATTCTCTTGCGGCCACGTTGAGATCGTGAAACAAAGGTGGCACTGGCTGATTAGCCAATACGGGCAGTGTCAACGCGCAGAAGAGCGTTATGAATTTAAATAGAGTTCTGTACATTGTGACTCCAGCAAGACATTAATTGATGCGACTGTATCGCCCCTCCGCGATACCGGTACGAGGCGAACACGATATGTGAGAACTTAAGCTCACCGCACTCTCAGTCACCGAAATGAGTGCATCATCTGTTTGATCAGTTTTAAATTTTCCATTAGCAGGAATTAATTTAGCCTCGATGTCGCAGAGATGGCCGTCTGGGAAAGGTTTAGGCCGATAGGCATCGGGCATGTGATTTCCCCAAAATTTAATGAACCGTTCACCTCGATCGTTATACACCAAGATTGCCAAATCATCGGGTAGGAATTTTCCCTTTGCATTTGAATACACGTTTGATTGTCCATACTGACGAAGTTCGGCAATACGTAACTGAACCATTTTGACACATGCATTGGCTGTCGCTTGTGTCGCAACCATTTTCCCTTTGTCATCGAGCATACAAGTCGGATAACTGGCTATAAATCTTTTTTGCGTGATCAACACAAATCCTTTTAAAGGAAATGACGCATTCACTGCTCTGAATTCATGACCCATCTGTTCATCTGCCTGGTTTAATTGCTCCTGACTGCAGATAAATTTTTCTAATGCTGTTTGAGCTTTATTGCAATTAAAACTGGCAGCAAACGTATTACTGATCGTAAGCCAAAGAATCGGCAGTGCGACTATAAATTTATAACGATTCATTTTTATCTCGATTCATCCAGAAAGTTAACTTAAAACCGGGCAGGTAAGCGATGCTGGGCATACTGATATACAGTCCCAGCATATTACGCTTTACACTCGATATTATTGACGGAATTGATATCGCGCTACATCAGACATATTTAATAGTAGTATTTTCGGAATTTTTCTAATGGAAATTAAGGTTAACTTTCTCGACAAGCTGCGTCTTGAAGCCAAGTTTGATGACTTTACGGTCATCGCTGACCAACCCATTCGCTATAAGGGAGATGGTTCAGCTCCTGGACCCTTCGATTATTTTTTGGCCTCCTCCGCGTTGTGTGCTGCATATTTTGTGAAGTTATATTGCGACACTCGAAATATTTCCACTGAAAATATCCGTCTCTCTCAAAACAATATTGTTGACCCAGAAAACCGTTACCAACAAATCTTCAAAATTCAGGTCGAATTACCAGAAGATATCTCTGCGCATGATCGTCAAGGCATTTTGCGTTCTATTGAGCGTTGCACAGTAAAAAAAGTTGTACAGGCAGGACCTGAGTTTGTCATTGAATTCGTTAAAAATCTTGATGCGGATGCGCAGGCATTATTGGCATTGAAATCAACCGCTGATGCGAGTACCAATATTGCCGGCAAGGATCTGCCGCTGGAGGAAACGATTGCCAATATGTCAGGGTTGTTAGCGAATCTTGGTATCAAAATTGAGATAGCATCGTGGCGCAATCTCATCCCCAATGTGTGGTCTTTACACATCCGTGATGCCCATTCACCAATGTGCTTTACCAACGGAAAGGGCTCTACAAAAGAAAGTGCCCTTGCCTCCGCCTTGGGCGAGTATATCGAGCGACTCAGTCATAACCATTTCTATGCTGGCGCATTTTGGGGAGATGACATCGCCAATGCAGCGTTTGTGCACTACCCAGATGAGCGCTGGTTCAAGCCTGGAAAGAAAGATGCGTTGCCAACTGAAATTCTAGATGCGTATTGTCTTGAAATTTTCAATCCTGATGGTGAGTTACGTGCTTCACATTTAATTGATACCAATTCTGGCAATACGCAGCGCGGAATCTGCTCACTTCCCTATGTCCGTCAGTCGGATGGCGCAACGGTTTATTTTCCTTCAAACTTAGTTGAAAATCTCTTTGTCAGCAATGGCATGAGTGCCGGTAACACGTTGGCCGAGGCACAGGTGCAATGTCTCTCTGAAATTTTCGAGCGTGCAGTCAAGCGCGAAATCATAGAAAGTGAGATTGCTTTACCCGATGTTCCACAAGAAGTAATCAGCAAATATCCCAGCATTCTTGCTGGTATTCAAGCGTTGGAATATCAAGGCTTCCCTATTTTGGTAAAGGATGCGTCACTCGGTGGTGTGTATCCAGTGATGTGCGTCACGTTGATGAATCCACGCACAGGAGGCGTATTTGCCTCTTTTGGCGCGCATCCGAGCTTAGAAATTGCCTTGGAACGTAGCTTGACGGAGTTGCTACAGGGACGCAGCCTAGAAGGCCTTAATGATTTGCCACCGCCTACTTTCACCAGTCAAGCCGTCTCAGAACCAAACAATTTTGTTGAGCACTTTATTGACTCGAGTGGAATTGTTTCTTGGCGCTTTTTTAGTGCCAAATCAGATTACGATTTTGTAGAGTGGGATTTTTCTGCGCAAGGTAAAAATTCCAATATCGAGGAAGCGGCAACTTTGTTTGGCATCCTAAAAGATTTAGGTAAGGAAACGTATGTGGCCGTATATGACCAGTTAGGCGCGAATGCGTGTCGAATTTTGGTGCCTGGCTATTCTGAGGTGTACCCAATCGAGGATTTGATTTGGGACAACACGAACAAAGCCTTGTTATTCCGTGCTGACATTTTGAATCTCACAAAGTTAGATAATACCAAGCTCAGCGCACTTCTTGAGCGTCTTGAAAATAACGAGTTAGATGAGTATGGCGACATTGCGACCTTAATCGGCATTGAATTTGATGAGAATACTGTTTGGGGTCAGCTCACAGTTCTGGAGCTAAAACTCTTAATTCAACTCGCCTTAAAGCGTTTCGAAGAAGCGCATATGTTGGTCGGTGCCTTTTTGCAATATAACGACAATACGGTCGAGCGAAAATTGTTTTATCAGGCAGTCAATGCAGTGCTGGAAATTGTGCTGGATGATGAGTTAGAGCTTGAGAACTATATTGTGAATTTCCGCCGGATGTTCGGCAATGAAAGAATGGATGCCGTAGTGAGTTCGGTCGATGGCAGTTCTAACTTCTACGGATTAACGCCAACAAGCTTAAAACTGGAAGGGCTCGACAGGCATCACCGCCTGATCGATAGCTATAAAAAACTGCACGCGGCACGCAGTCTGCGCTAAACAATGTATGAATAACAACTACAGTTTCTCGGGGCACCCCATTCAAAATCAGACTCCAGAACGTCACTCTAGGTCGCATATTTAAATCAATTAATGATTACGTTAATTTTTTGGAGCGTTCTTTTTATCATCCGCCCAGTGTCGCTGCATCTCCATGAAAAGAAATGATGCGGACCACGTAATTAATATCAGGCCCGTCAGCGCTTCGACGCCTGTCAGGTAGCGAATAGGACCCTGTGCGACTAAATCACCATAGCCGACCGTGGTGTAAGTGATAAAGGAAAAGTACACACAATCTAAGAATAATTGGCCTGTTTCGCCTACAAGCTGACCCATTCCCTCAATCTGTAAAGAAAGAAAAAATCCTAAGCCAAATATCCAGATTTCTATGACATGCGTCACAAAAATAATCGCCACGCCAATTAACACTTTTAATCGTGGTTTGATATGCGTGAGGCGCTTGAGCGTTTTATCGAGGTAAAAGAGGGACTCATAGTGCAATAGTATCGTTGCACTCATTAAAAGTGTGTTTAGGAAAAATGCGATGACGAGAAGCATGTAGAAGTTTGAATACCTGCCAAATTAGAATATTTAACATATACCGAAACTGAGACTTAGCTTGATGATTTCATTTTAATCGCTTCTAATAAATAAACATTACAAGGAATCAGCCGTGGAAAATCAATTAAAAAAATTTGATAAAGTTGGTAATGCTTTTGTGGGTATTTTCCATAGGCTCGCACTCTTTGCGATTGGTGCGGCAACGGTCTGGGCTGCGGGTTGGACATTTTTTGAAATGTTTCAAAAACACCATGCGACAATTCAAGACCTTTTGTTGCTATTCATTTACCTTGAAATTGGCGCCATGGTGGGGATTTACTTTAAAACAAACCATATGCCCGTCAGATTTTTGCTGTACATTGCAATCACTGCATTGACGAGACATATGGTGGACATCATGAGCCATGTCCCCATCAACATTCTTGAAATGCTAGCAGTCGGTGGAACGATACTTGTCATTGCTCTGTCAATTTTTATCATACGTTATACAAGTACACGATATCCAAGCGACAAAAATTCCGATATGAGTTGATCAATGGTCTCGGCATATTTTGATCAGCTTTTAAATGAGTCAAACACGCACTCATGCGCGCGTGAGTGCTTGAATCACTTTCAGGTTGAGATCAGAACCTCCATAAATATCTAAAAGCTTTTCTGAAGTCCCAATTTCAAACTCACTGAACTGAAAGCCTGGGGCAACAGCGCAACTGACCAAAGAAAATGAATTTTTCTTCGATGGTGTTGCAGCAAACCATGTGTTGGCTGGTATTGTGGCCTGAAGATGCATTGACTCCATTCCAACGTCTATTGTTTGTAATGTTTGTTTTTCATCAAAGTAATAAACACGCAGATCGCATCCTAAGTGATAAAACCAAGTCTCATCAGACTGAATGCGATGCCAGGCTGAAAAGTCTTCCCCTCCCAACAAATAATAAATAGTGGTGTAAGCACATTTATCTGCGAGCGTACTTGAGTCTTTGATAGATGTTGTTGAGCGATGCATTTCTCGATAATAGCCACCTTCTGGATGGGGCTGCAGCTCAAGAAGGTCAACAATACGATTAAGTTCGCTCATGGATACTCCATCTGTCTTGGAATGGCATACGATAACTCAGATGGCGGTTTATTCAAGGAGCGCGCATGGGCAGCATGTTTGACGAAGCAGAAAAGGATCCAACTTTATCGGATGATGCGTTTGCTCGGCTCGAGGAGCCCCTTCGCATTCAACTGCTCAAAGAACAATATCGGCATCTAAAGCTCAAAGACCGTGCTCTAGTGATTGTCGTGGCCGGTATCGACGGTGCGGGTAAAGGTGAAACCATTAATCTTCTCAATGAATGGTTAGATCCACGACATGTGAGAACACTCGCCTTTAACGAGCCCACTCAAGAAGAAAAAGCCTATCCGTTGATTCGAAGATTTTGGCAAAGCCTTCCACCTAAAGGATCCGTCGGGATCATGTTTGGTGCCGGATATATGCCTATTTTGAAGGAGCTAACTAAAAAGAAGGTCAATCCAGACAAGCTCGAAGCAATGATCAACGCAGTCCGAATGTTTGAGGACACGCTTGTTGCCAATGATGTGCAAATCATTAAGCTTTGGTTTCACTTATCGCGTGAGGCGCAACGTGCGCGTATAGAACTTCTGTTGGCTAACCCCTCTACTGCTTGGCAAGTGGATAAGAATGATGAGAAAGTTTTTAAACACTTTGACCGCGTTCGACAAGCAGGTCAGCGCATTATTGAAGCAACGGATGCGGTCCATGTCCCATGGACGATCATCCCGAGTGCAGATAAGAATATGCGTATCTTTAGAACCGCACAGTCTGTTCTGACTGCTTTTCAACATCGCAGCATTCGGGTTCCTGCCTCACACGATCCTAGTTCGCCAAATAAGCGCCCACGACCCAAACATCGCCTGGATAAGCTCGACTATGAAGCCAGTGTAAGCAAAGAAAACTACGATCAAGAACTGCTGCAATGGCAAAATAGGCTTTCTACTGCGGTCCGTGATAAAAACTTTAAAAAGAAATCGCTCGTCTTGGTATTTGAAGGTCAAGATGCCGCCGGTAAAGGCGGAGCTATTCGGCGTATTACGCGCGCGCTGGATGCCAGGCAATATCAAACCATTTCTGTGACTGCACCAAGACCTTTTGAAATGGATAGACCCTATCTCTGGCGGTTTTGGCGTAAGGTTCCTAGACAGGGACGCATCGCAATTTTCGATCGCTCTTGGTATGGGCGGGTCCTTGTTGAACGCATCGAGGGCTATGCCAAGCGATCTGCATGGCAGCGGGCATATCAAGAGATCAACGAATTCGAAATGCAGCTTGCACAACGAGGCGCGATCGTATTGAAATTTTGGCTTGCTGTGACGCCTGAGGAACAGCTTTCCCGATTTAGGGCGCGCGAGCATTCGCCCTATAAAAACTTCAAAATTACACCTGAAGACTGGCGCAACCGACGTCAATGGCCTGCCTATGAGAGAGCCGCGGAGGAAATGTTTGCGAAGACCGATACTGCGCAGGCACCTTGGCATGTATTACCCGCAAATGACAAACATCATGCCAGACTTGAAGTGCTTAAGCGCATTACACAAGCGGTAGAGCAGGCCTAACTCTGTTAACATTTCGCGAATTATTTCCACAATGGAAATAAGTATCTGCTCTATCTTGCCGCCTCAGTACGCATTTTGATCATGCGCTGCAAAACTTTAGCACCTTAGGAACATAGGAGTTCATTCGTGATCGGTTTATTCAAAATTCTCTCTTTCATTATTTCGTGGTTATTATTTTTTGCGGTTGCACTCGTCGGCGGCATTGAAGTCTTCGCGGTCTCGATCGTTCTGTTTGCGTTCTACTGCTGGATGGTATTTGCAGGAGGCGATAAACGTGCAATGAAGGCACGCACCAAATTAGATGGAGCACTCATTAAAGGAGAAACAGTCGTCACGACAGGTATCCAGATGCGTGTCTTTGCTCTTTTTTCACGCCGTGAGCTTATTGCCATCACCAGCAGCCGATTGGTGCAGATCAAAAGATCTATCTTGGGTGGTTTTAAAATGAAGGATCACCAGTGGAAAGATCTTCATGATGTTTCACTGTCCGAAAATACTATTCCTGGTCTCTCGGGCTCTAAACTTGTGTTCACAACCCACAGCGGAGGTCATCCAGTCGTCATTGATGGCGTACCCAGTGCAATTGCGACTGAAATATATTCTTTTGCTCAAGCAAAAGAGCAAGAGTGGGAAGAAAAAAATCGTATCCGTGAACTTGAGAACCGTAGAGCGGCGAGTGGCGCAACTGTTGTGAGTATGGGTACGTCTGACGGTAACAAAGGTGCTGCGGGTGACGATATATTTGATCGTCTTCAAAAAGCTAAAGCGCTATTTGATTCAGGTGCTATTAGCGATGCTGAATATCAAGAACTTAAGTCCAAGGTATTAAGCGGCGCTCCAATTTGAATACTTTAGTTTGTTAAAAATTGAAGTTATAAAGTTTGACACAAGCCCCAATTTTGGGGCTTTTTTCTTTTTTATTATTAGTCGACCTAGGGTCTCCACCTGTTGTTAAAAACGGCCTCACCCGCTAAAGTGATCTGAGATCAACGTATTTTTATCACTTGGTCTCATAAGCACTTCGCACAAAACCATCCCGGATGTCACGGGCTTTTCAGTCAATGATGCATCATGTGGATCGTCAAATAGCCTATGCATACACTATCAGAAATACCAAAAAAAATTCTCTGCCAAGTAAGTTCAATATTGGCACTCTCTATAACCCTCGGGTTTGGATCTGTAATTGCTCAGACCTCGGCCCCTGTGCTGAATGCGCCCCCAAAACAAATACCTGCAATAGAAAAAGGTGCGCTAGACATCATCAAACAGATGAGTACAACACTAGCAAGCGCAAAAACCTTACAGTTTCAAGCACGTGTGCAATCAGATGCGCCGTCTATTGACGGTATTCCCGTGATTTACACATCGAACTCGGATTTCGCGGTTCAACGACCAAACAAAATGGCTGTCATCACGACTGGTCAGGGCCTACCAAGTGAGTTGATTTACGATGGCAAATCTATTGTGGCGATCACCCCCAATACTGAAATCGTCGCGTTTAGCAAGGCACCCGGAAATATTGACGACATGGCCGAGTATATTTTTAAAAAAGCAGGCTTATATTTTCCTGGCGGAATGATTTTGCTGTCTGACCCATACACAAGTCTTACTGGAGATATGCGCGCTGCGTTCATCGTAGAAAAGACAAAGCTGGTGGGCGGCGTCGAAACTGACGTCATTGTTTTAGCGGGAAGCGGAGTGGAAGGTCAGTTTTGGATTGGATCTAAGGACAAGCTTCCTTACATGATTTCAATGATTTATACCAAAGAGCCCAACCGCCCGCGCGTCACCATTCAGTTTAGTGATTGGAAAGTTAACGCGTCGATTGAATCGCAGCGTTTCAATACAGCCAAAATTGCCAACGCAATTAAAGTTGACTTTGCGCATCATGATGCGCCTTTGAAATAATCGCGCTCAAGGATAACCAACATGAAAAAAATCCTCGTTTTGCTCCTCTTTGCTATTGCAGGAACAACGGCTGTATCAAGTGATGCCCAAGCGTATTGGCATGGTCGCTATTGGGGAGGAGGTGGCTTTTATCATCCCGGCTGGGGATGCGGCTGGCGTTGCGGTGGCCCAGGCTGGGCGGAGCGCGGCTGGGTCGGGCCAGCAGTCGTTGCTGGCAGTGTTGGTGCCGCAGTAGTCGCCGCCCCTCCCTATGCGCCGCCTGAGCCTGTCATTCAATACAGTCCAGTGCCACCCATTGGTTCTGTGTATCCAACACTACCTGGAGGTTGCGTTCTAGCGCCACGAAATGAAATTAATTTTTATCAGTGTGCGGGCTATCGCGTTCGACCTCTTTATGGAAAAAATGGCTTGTTTTATCGCGTCGTTCCAGAATAATTTGAGTGCCTGAACAAAATCGCCCCCAACAAAATTCAATTGTTGGGGGCGATTTTGTTAGGTATCTAGCCTATCGGTATAGATTACCTGCTTGATGTACATTATGTTTCACATACATAAAATATATCAAGGAGACGCTTTCATGAAGTCTATTTTTCAAGCTAGCTTATTGAGCCTGTTTGCACTCGCGCTTACCCCAGCTTCTCACGCAGCCTGGCCAGACAAACCTATCAAGCTCATCGTACCCGCTGCACCTGGTGGAACGACCGATATCACGGCACGATTGCTGAGTGAAAAGATTGGTGCTGAGCTTGGCACAACCATCGTTGTGGAAAATCGTGCAGGAGCGGCTGGCATTATTGGTACGCAAGCGCTAATACAAGCTCCACCAGACGGATACACCATTGGCTTTGGCAATATCGGTCCCAATGGCATTAACTACAGTCTCTATAAAAAACTACCGTACAAGCCGACAGACTTTAGCCCCATCACCTTGGTCATCTCTGTGCCCAATGTCATGGTGGTGAACAGCAAATCACCTTATAACAATGTGAAAGAGCTTGTCGATGCGATTAAAAAAGATCCAAAAGGTAATTACACCTTTGCTTCTTCTGGCACAGGTCAATCACCCCATATGTCTGCGGAGATGTTCGCCCAGCGAACCGGAACGAACCTGACACACGTGCCCTTCAAAGGAATGGGTCCAGCCGTTGCGGCACTCCTAGGTGGGCAAGTGACATTTGCGATCGATAATCTCCCAAGCTCGATTGGCTTTATTCGCTCAGGTCAGTTCCGTGCCTTGGCCGTGACTGGCGCACAACGCTCCCCTCAGTTGCCAGATGTCCCAACAATGGCTGAAGCGGGTATTAAAGACATGGTCGTAACCGCATGGTTTGGTTTTGTGGCACCTGCTGGTACACCGCCTGCGATCGTTGATAAAATCCAGCAAGCCACTAAAAAAGTACTATCTACACCAGAAATCCAGAAACGCTTTGCTGAAATGGGCGGCGTACCTGGCGGCGGAACGCCAGCAGAGTTTGGCGCCTTTATGGATAAAGAGCGCGAAAGCTGGAGAAAAATTGTAGAGGCTGCCAAGCTTCAAATGGAATAAATCCTCATTAAGAGGAATATCAAGGTGCCCTGCTTCACATCAATCAGAGCACCCTTTTCTTATTATGAAAATGAAAAAAAATATCTTTGTTGTGTTTGGAACCCGGCCAGAAGCAATCAAAATGGCACCCGTCGTCAAGTCTTTGCAGGATCATCCTGAAATAGTGACTACGGTATGCGTGACGGCACAGCATCGACAAATGCTTGATCAAGTTCTCAACTTGTTTGATATCAAACCGGCGATTGATCTTAATCTTATGCAAGCGAATCAAGATCTTGCTGACGTAACGAGTCGCGCGCTCGTAGGCCTGCGGGATCGCTTTCGCGAAAACAAGCCCGACGCGATTTTGGTTCATGGTGATACCACGACAGCTCTGGCAGCAGCCATGGCAGGTTTTTATTCAGGCATACCTGTCGGCCAT
>CAMAYM010000058.1 GCA_945862495.1 Bordetella parapertussis
GACATCCCCAAAAAAACGCATGCGTAGCGACGTTTTTTCAACAGCCGAAACAGGCGAAAAGTACGTTGTGTCTATGCCGTGTCGAACAGTGGTAATTGGACAGCGTTGATACACTGAGTCTCGTACATTGTGGGCCACATAATCACTCACAGCAATCACATGATCTGTCGCCAGCGTCGCCCGTAATCGATGGCCAAAACTTTTTAAAGGGTGATCATTATGTTTGGTAAAAACGACTTGAGGTCGGTTTGGTAAACCAAGCAATGCAAGCATGACTTGTTTGTGATCCGCTGAGCCGTTGACGTGAACAATGTCGTAAGACTCATTTTTTAACAAGCTTCTTAACCTGGAACGCGCACCCAACCACGAGGACGGGCGGGTGGTGAACTCCATCTCGACACGTTTGACACCTGTCACCTCACCCGCCAGTCGGTAGAGCCTGCTCGAGGCAGGACATGCCACCGTCAACGTATGGTCCGCAAGTAACCCTTTTAAAAGATTGATGATGTAGGTGACATGTCCGCCGCCATTACCGCCATGAAAGTTGGTGAACAAAATCTTCATTTGTCACGACGCGAACGCGTTGTAGTGTCGGTAACGCTTGTGCTTTGACTATTATTTCGGCACAACATCATCAGTTTTGAATAACGAAAAAAACTACCTGCCGCGGCAGTGAACGCAAGGACAAAACCATAGCGCCCATCCAGAAAACCACGACGCAATAGATAAATGCGCACAAATGTCCAGACGCTGTGACCCACCATACTCAATACCCCTGCCCGCTTTCCTTTCGCAAACATCATCTGTGCGGCATCACTCGAGTAGCGATTCATTTTTTGAATCAACGCCTCGAGGGACTCGTAGGGATAGTGCAATAAACACGCGTTGAGTTTGGCGGTTGGTCCGTTGATCTCAACCCGTTCGTGCACAGGCACCTCAGTAAAGCGACCCTTTTCGCGACAAAATAGTCGCAAAACATGGTCAGGCCACCAGCCACTATGCCGGATAGGTTGACCACACAGTTCGGACAGGCGAGGGACAAAATAGCCCGCGCAAGTAGGCGCTGCCAAGGTCTCAATAATTTCTTGCTTAAGTTCGGGCGTCACGCGCTCATCTGCATCAATGGAAAGTACCCAAGCTTGCGTAGCTGCGTCTAAGGCACGGTTTTTTTGAGGGCCAAATCCAGGCCAATCGGCTGACTGATGCACCACCGCGCCATGCTGACGCGCTATCTCAATCGTCCCATCTGTACTGCCTGAATCGAGCACAATAATTTCGCTGGCAAAGCGCACAGACTGCAAGCATGCCGCAATATGACGCGCCTCGTTTTTGGTGATAATGATCACCGAAAGGGGCAAGAGATCGCCCGAAGAAGGGTTGTCCGTACTAAGCATGATGTCTGTTTAATCCATAACCTCGACGATGTAACCATGCGCGGTAACATACCTCTGTATGACGCACGAGCGCCTCGGGAGTGAACTCCGAGACAAGATTATTCCAAATGCGGTCATAACCCGCTTGACCCATTTGCTTGCGCAAAACAGGACAGTCGATCAGTTTGATCAAGGCTTTTTGAAGACTCTCGACATCGCCGAGCTCGACTAAAAGACCCGTGCGTCCGTCTTCAAGCATTTCTGGAACGCCCCCAACCGCTGTGGCGACAACAGGCAAACGCGCGCTGGCCGCCTCCAGAAATACCATCCCGCTAGCCTCTAGCCTGGTGGCCAGACAAAAGAGGTCAAACCCTGCCATTAGATTAGGAATGTCTTCGCGCTGGCCCAATAAATGCACGCGTCCTTGGAGATTTAAGCGCTGCACAAGCGCACTCACCTGCTGGAATACTGGTTCACCCGCGCCGACCATGACAAGATGAAGGAGGGGTCGCTGTGCAAACAAGGGCACCATCGACTCAATGAGCTCGCGGTGACCTTTATTTGGTCGCATGACTGCGACGCACCCCACCAAGATTGCATCATCAGGCAATCCTAATTCCTCACGCAAGGTCGAACGCTCGACTACAACCTCAGGTAGTACAGGGGTGTAAATCGTTTCAACCCGTTCGGGAGGCACCCCTTTTTGAATAAGTTGCTTGCGAACATATTCACTATCCGTTGTGACGCAATGCGGTAACCACGTATAGGAAAGTAAGGAGTTCACAGGGTTGGCCAAGTGACGGGTTCGCACAATGAGAGGGATCTTAGCTAAACGACCCGCAGTCGCAGCAATGATCGTATCGCGCCGGCTGTGCGTGTTGACCACATCAAAGCGGCCCTGCTTTAAGATGCCGCGCAGTTTGGTCACCGCACGGAAAAAGTTGAGATGCCCGTCCATTTCCATGGCGTGTACGACAAAACCCTCTTGCTCCAGGCGCGATTTGAGCTTTGCGTGCGGTTGACAGGCCGCCTCAAGGTGATGACCCGCCTCCCGCATCGCGAGCATTTCTTTAAAGATCCGATGCTCCTGACCACCAAAATTGGTCGCCGCCTCGGAGTGCATAATACGCAGGGGTTTATCTTTACTTATAAGCAACTTCAATGTCCCCTGCGGAGGTCCAACCCACTAATTGCTCGACGAGACGATCAGACAGCCTCACCCGCCAAGTCTCGTCTAGTCTAATGGTGCACGAGGCGGAGCCTGTTTCATACTGAATTTCAACCGGAGTGCCAGGCAAACCATTTTCAGGTGCGGCACGGAAAGGGTTGAGCACGCGCTTGAGCATCGCGGCATCGGCATTGCCATTGAGTCGAATGCGTAGCGCCTTGGCACGTGCTTCGCGGGCGAGTTGCATGTCATAGATCTGCTCTGCAACGACGCGCATGCCACCGGAGTATTCGTCATTAGTGACTTTAGCCTGCACAATCAGGAGTTGATCCTCGCGCAAGCGATTGCGGTGTTGTTCCATCATTTCAGCATAGACCGCAACTTCGACTTGCGCAGTGCCATCATCGAGGGTAACAAACAACATTTTTCCACGGCGCGTCATCATGGTTCGGAGCCCAGAGATCACCCCGGCTACCCACTGCAAGTCGCGTGAGGGCTCGAGGCGGTTAAGCGGCTTGCTCACAAATTGTCGGATCTCGGTGCGCCACGCGTCAAACAGATGCCCGCTGAAAAAATAACCAAGCGCAACTTTTTCTTCGGATAGGCGCGCATGCAAATCCCACGGCGCGCATTGCGCAAGCTCACTTTCGACGACATCTGCACCATCATCGCCAAATAAAGAAACTTGGTTGGCACTGCGCGCGGCCTGTTCAGCAGCCTCAAGCGCTGTGGCAAGAGAAGCCAGCAGTGCGGCACGATTGGCCTCAATCAGGTCGAACGCGCCGCCACGGATGAGTGCCTCAATACTGCGTCGATTGACAGCATGACGGTCAATCCGGCGACAAAAATCAAACAAAGAAACAAAAGGCCCTTCGGCCCGAGCCCGTAATATTTCCTCAACGGCACCTTGACCTGTGCCCTTGACTGCACCCATGCCATAGCGGATCGTCCTAGGCGGTAAACCACGCGCAGCGTGCTCGTCCGAGACCGGCTCGAAGCGGTAACCAGACGCATTGACATCCGGTGGCAATACTGTGATGCCATTCGCTAAGCAATCTCTCCAGAACGTCTGCACCTTGGTGGTGTCATCCATATCGGACGATAAGGTCGCCGCCATAAATTCGGCAGGATGGTGTGCCTTGAGCCAAGCGGTCTGGTATGCGATCAGCGCGTAAGCGGCTGAGTGGGATTTGTTAAAGCCATAGCCCGCAAACAGCTCCATCAAATCGAAGAGTTTGACGGCAAGCTTGGCGTCATAGCCCTTTTTAATGGCACCTTGTTCAAACAACTCCCGGTGGGCCGCCATTTCTTCGGCATTTTTCTTACCCATGGCGCGGCGCAACAAATCTGCGCCTCCCAAGGAATAACCACCAATAATCTGTGAAATCAACATCACCTGCTCTTGGTACACAATCACGCCGTATGTACTTTTAAGCGTGTGTTCCAGATCAGTATGAAAATAGTCAACCGAGGCACGACCATGTTTGCGATTGACAAAGTCATCGACCATGCCCGATTCAAGAGGTCCTGGACGAAAGAGCGCCAACACAGCCACAATATCTTCGAAGGTATTGGGACGGAGCTTTTTAAGCAACTCTTTCATGCCACGCGATTCGAGCTGAAAAACAGCGGTCGTGTTGGCATCGCACAAAATCTGGTACGTCGATGGATCTTCAAGCGAAAGCGACATGATGTCGAAATCACGCATGGTCGGATTAAAGGCGCGCACAAAACGCACCGCCCAATCCAAAATTGTCAGGTTACGCAAGCCCAGGAAGTCGAACTTCACGAGACCCGCAGCTTCGACATCATCCTTGTCGAACTGTGAAACTGCACTCCCCTCCTGCCCGGGCTGACAATACAGCGGGCAGAAATCGGTCAACTTGCCAGGAGCAATCAATACCCCGCCCGCATGCATCCCAACGTTGCGTGTCAAGCCCTCGAGAGGACGCGCGAGATCTACCAGCGCACGGACTTCTTCTTCGGTCTCATACCGCGCTTTGAAAGAAGGCTCGTCTTTGAGCGCACGCTCAAGCGTCCAGGGATCGGCAGGATTGTGTGGGATAAGCTTGGATAAACCATCACACAACATATAAGGCATATCCAGCACACGCCCAGCATCGCGCACCACGGCTTTGGCGCCAAGCGTACCAAACGTCGCAATCTGGCTGACCGCCTGACGTCCATACTTTTGCTTGACGTATTCAATCACGCGTTCACGATTATCCTGACAAAAATCGATATCAAAGTCAGGCATTGACACCCGTTCAGGGTTGAGAAAACGCTCGAACAACAGGTCATAACGAATTGGGTCCAGATCGGTAATGCCAAGCGAATAGGCTACCAACGAACCCGCACCGGAACCTCGCCCGGGTCCAACGGGCACACCGTTATTTTTACCCCAATTAATAAAGTCCTGAACAATCAAAAAGTATCCAGGAAAACCCATTTTGATAATGGTCTGGCACTCAAGCGCCAAACGCGCCGCGTACTGGGGTGTGGCATGTGCCCGCGCCTCGGCATCAGGAAATAACTGCAACATACGTTTTTCGAGACCAATTTCTGAAAGCTGAATCAGATAGTCGTCGAGTGAGATACCCTCTGGCGTTGGAAAGTTAGGCAGTTGGGGCTGTCCAAGCACTAGCGTTAGGTTGCATCGCTGTGCAATAGCAACCGCATTGGTCAACGCCGAAGGAACGTCACTAAAACGCTCAACCATCGCCTGCGTTGACTGCAAATACTGATCGGGGGTGAAATGACGTGGACGGCGCGGATTGGTGAGAATTTCACCCTCAGAAATACAGACGCGAGCCTCATGCGAATGAAAGTCTTCGGGACTCAAAAATTGTACCGGGTGTGTGGCCACGACCGGCAACCCACAATCTGCTGCCAAGGCGAGTGCAGCCCTGCAGTAGGACTGATCCGCCTCTGCCTCGGTGCGCTGCAGCTCAATGTAATAAGCACCCGCAAACTCGCGTTTCCAGTGCATGGCACACGCACGCGCTAACTCTATATTGCCTGCCGCTAAGGCCTGACCAACATCACCGCCGCGGGCACCGGACAAAGCGATGAGCCCCTTGGAACCCGAAAGCCACTCGCGACGCATTTCCGCCCGGCCACGGTGAGCATTCGAGAGCCAAGCGCGCGATAGCAGCTCACATAATGCCAAATACCCATCCCGACTGGCAACGAGCAGTAAAATACGGTGAGGTTTTTCACGGTCATCGTCATTAGTCAGCCAAACGTCACACCCAGCAATGGGTTTGATGCCTGCCGAACGGGCCTCTTTGTAGAACTTAATCAACCCGAAAAGGTTGGACAAATCCGTCAAGGCAACCGCCGGTTGACCGAGTTGGGATACGTGTTCGATCAATTCTGGAATGCGAACCGTGCCGTCCACGACCGAAAATTCGGAGTGGACCCGCAGGTGAACGAAGGGCTGAGTTTGGGCACTATCTGACATAGGTCAATTGTACCTATTGTTCGGTCGAATATAGTTACACTGAGAGATGGACGAAGGTCCTGCGCAGCACCCTTGCTGCATAACGCGTTGGGATGGGATAAGGTATGAAATGGATTGTGTTGGCCACTTGGATTGCTGCGGTGCTCTTTGCACATTTCCGCGGTCGTGTCAGGCTTCCACTCGGCCGCCAACTGCTGGATCACTCGATTATTTTGGCACCAATTAACGCGTTTATGGTGCTGACCTCCCGTGTCCCCACTTCGCCATATATTTCAACAACCGCGATGCCCGAGCTCAAGCTTCTTGAGGACAATTGGGAGACGATCCGCGACGAAGCGCTACATTTGGCTAGTTTGCAAGAAATTAAAGCACCTGAGAAAAACAATGACATTGGTTTTAATTCTTTTTTTAAGTATGGATGGAAACGCTTTTACTTAAAGTGGTACGACGCAAAACACCCTTCAGCCGCCGCGCTTTGTCCCAAAACAGTTGCGCTGCTTAACCAAATCCCATCGGTTAAGGCGGCCATGTTTGCTGAGTTGCCGCCCGGCGGAAAGCTCAACCCCCATCGCGACCCTTTTGCAGGCTCATTACGCTATCACTTAGGCTTGATCACTCCAAACGATGATCGTTGTTACATCGATGTGGATGGCATTCGTCATAGCTGGCGCGATGGCAAGGGTGTGATTTTCGATGAAACCTATATTCATGATGCCTATAACAAGACGGATCAAAACCGCATTATCCTGTTTTGTGATGTCGAACGTCCCCTCATTTGGCGGTGGGCAGAAGGTTTCAATCACTGGTTTGGCAAGGTCGCCATGTCGGCTGCGAGTTCGCCAAATGCTGAAACCGATCAAACTGGGTGGGTCAACAAACTCACGCACTACCATTGGGTTATTGATCAAAAACGTCGGGCATTCAAAAAAGCCAACCGAACCGCGTATAAAGCCACGAAGTTTGGTTTGATTGCCTTAGCGATCGTATTGTTCATCGCTTGGTAAAAATAGGTGAAGCGGAGTCAGCGCTGCATCGCTTCCCAGGTTTTTTGTAAGCGCTTAACAGAGACGGGCATCGGGGTGCGCAACTCTTGAGCAAACAACGCGACCCGCAATTCCTCTAGCATCCACCGAAACTCATCCAGACCCGCATTGGGTGCGCCCTTGAGCGCGCTAAGTGCGCGTGCGTACTGACTCAAGACAGGGGCCATTTCAGACAACAGTCGCAAATCCCGCGCCGGATCTGACTTAAGCTTGTCAATACGTGCAATCGAAGCTTTAAGATAGCGTGGTAAATGGACGAGCTGGCTATAAGGCGTATCCACGATAAATCGAGCGGGGACAAGCTGCAACAAATGCTGTTGTATGTCTGCGTAGGTTTGCGCATTGGCTTTGGCCTGCGGAAGCTTTCGCTGCGCGGCCGTCCAACCCTCTAGCACCGCCAGCGCTAATCGAGCAACCTCCTGAGCTAACAACCCGAGTTTAGTTTTAGCCTCTTGGCGTCGGGCTTCGAAACTCGGCGCGTCTTCTGGCCAAGGCTCAGCGAGACAAGCGCCAATCAACGCACAATCAATAATCTGGTCTCTCAGCTGCTCTTGTGTACCGATCTGTAGATAAAGCATGCTCATTTTGGTGAGCTCATGCAGATTTTTTTCGAGAAATTTGACCTGCTCACGCAGCGCAATGCGAAACAAGCGCACTAGACCACGTCGATGTGCCTGCAAAGCGACCTGTGGATCATCAAACACGTCCAATGCACACGCGGCTCCTCGCTCGACAAGAGCTGGATAGCCTACGACCACTTGCTCTTTACGGCGAATTTCCATGAGCTCGGGAAGTTTGCCAAAACTCCATTCTGTAATTTCTTCCTGAGAAAGCACGCTCGCCACATCCTGATCGCGCGTAGCAAGCTTTTGAAAGGTCGCCTGCGCTTGCTTGCCGAGCTCTGCTTTGATTTGCGCCAAGTTACGACCTGCAGCCAGCATGCGCCCATGATCATCCACGACCTTAAAAGACATGAACAAGTGTGCAGGCAAGGTCTCAGGCTTAAAGTCCGTGACCAAGGGGCGGATTTTGAGTGTTTGCCAAACATCCTGAATCAAGGCCTCGGTGAGACCGCAGGGCGGAAGCTCCAAGCGGTCATACCAACGTTCGTAGAAGCCTAAGGCGTAATCCGGCAAGGGCACACAATGACGGCGGATTTTTTGCGGCAGTGATTTGAGTAATAGTTGCGCCTTTTCCTTGAGCATCCCTGGGACCAGCCATTCACAGCGTGCCGCATCGATTTGATTCAAAAAATAAAGCGGAACAGTCACGGTGACACCGTCTTTGGGAGAACCGGGCTCGAAGTGATAATCAATGGCGAGACGCACGCCCTGCCATTCAAAAAACTTTGGAAAGATCTCAGTGGTGACGCCAGCAGCTTCGTGACGCATCAAGGCATCACGCGTCAACATCAATTGTTGCGACTGCTCTTTTGCTAAGCCTTTTACCCAATGCTCGAGCGTCGCAGTTTGATGAATATCTGCAGGTAACAACTTGTCATAGAACGCAAGGATAAGTGCATCATCCACCAAAATATCCGGTCGGCGCGTTTGATGCTCAAGCTTTTCAATCTGCGCAATGAGTTTGCGGTTGTGGGCAAGAAACGGCAAAGGACTGTCGATCTCCCCGGGAATTAAGGCTTGTAAGATAAAAATCTCTCTCGCCTGCTCCGGGGCGATCGGGCCGTAGTGCACGCGTCGCCCAGAGTAAATCGTCAGCCCATATAGCGTTGCCTTTTCATTGGCGACAACCTGTCCGAGCTTGCGTTCCCAGCGTGGGTCACTAAATGAGCGTTTGAGCAGGTGACCCGCCACACGCTCCACCCACTTTGGGTCGATCTTAGCGACACAACGCGCATAGAGTTTGCTCGTATCCACCAACTCGGCAGCCACGATCCACTTTCCAGCTTTTTTGAGAAGTTTTGAACCCGGGTGAATCAAGAAGCGAATATCGCGTGCCCCCAGATAGTGACCCGCTTCTTCAGACTTAAAACCGAGATTTCCTAAGAGCCCAGCTAACAAAGCAAGATGAATCTGCTCGTGGGTCGCCTCGGTTTTATTGAGGCGCCACCCCTGCTCGCCCACCAAGGCCATCAACTGGCTATGAATATCGTGCCACTCTCGCAGACGCAAGGGCGATAGATATTGTGTACGCAACAGAGCGACAAGCTTACGTTGAGATTCTTTGTGTTTGACCTGTTCGTGATACCAGTTCCAAAGCTTGACGTAGGACACAAATTCGGACGCGTCATCCGAAAACTTTGAATGCGCTTGGTCTGAGGCCTCGCGCGCATGCATCGGTCGGTCACGAGGGTCTTGCACCGAGAGCGCGGAGGCAATGATTAACATTTCGGTCAGACAATTTTGGTCACGTGCGGCCAAAATCATCCTACCTAAACGCGGATCGACTGGAAGCTTTGCCAAGCTTTTACCTGTTTCTGTCAGCGCATCGGGATGGTCCGCATCTGGATCAATGGCCCCTAGCTCTTGCAGCAAATGGTAACCATCTGCAATCGCACGACCACTTGGCGGATCCACAAATGGAAAGGTCTCGATGTCATTGAGACGCAAAGCTTTCATACGCAAAATGACACTCGCGAGTGAAGACCGCAAAATCTCTGGATCCGTAAAGGCCGCGCGATCTTTGAAGTCTTGTTCGTCATAGAGCCGAATACAGACACCCGGCCCGAGTCGACCGCAACGACCCGCACGCTGATTGGCTGAGGCTTGACTAATGGGCTCGATGCGCAGCTGCTCGACTTTGTTGCGCCACGAATAGCGTTTGACGCGCGCCAGACCACTATCGATGACAAACCGAATGCCAGGCACTGTCAGCGAGGTTTCCGCGACGTTGGTCGCGAGCACAATCCGGCGAGCGCTTGTACGAGGTCGAAAAATCTCCTCTTGTTCGTCTTGAGACAAGCGCGCAAACAACGCGAGGACCTGTGTGCCTGGCGGATGATGTTTTCGTAACGCCTCGGCACACTCACGGATCTCACGCTCACCAGGCAAAAAGACCAACACATCGCCTGGCCCCACGCGCGCGCACTCGTCGACCGCCTCGACCAACGCATTGATGAGATCTCTCTCCTCGTCTCTAGCCAGGCTGCGTTCAGAAAGTCCAGTTTGGGGTGCTGCATTTCCCGTTGCCCCCTCTTCGAGTGCAGGGTTCAAAACAGGACGGTATCGAATCTCGACCGGATACAAACGTCCCGAAACCTCAATGACGGGAGCAGGAATCCCTTTTTTGTCGGCAAAGTGGCGTGCAAAGCGACCCGCATCAATCGTGGCGGAGGTAATGATGAGCTTGAGATCAGGCCTGCGCGGCAATAACTGACGCAAATAGCCCAGCAAAAAATCGATATTCAGGCTGCGCTCGTGCGCCTCGTCAATGATGATGGTGTCATAGCGTTTAAGCAAAGGATCCCGCTGGGACTCAGCCAGCAAGATACCATCCGTCATAAGCTTAATGGCTGTCTGGGCGCTACTACGATCTTGAAAGCGGACCTGATAGCCGACCCAATCTCCAAGAGGCGTTTGCAGCTCCTCAGCAATGCGGCGAGCCACTGAACTAGCCGCCAGGCGCCTGGGCTGAGTGTGCCCAATCATTTTTTTCAGGCCGCGCCCCAACTCAAGACATATCTTGGGCAGCTGGGTCGTTTTACCAGAGCCCGTTTCACCACTCACAATCACCACCTGATGCGAAGCGATGGCGCGCGCGATTTCCTCGCGGCGTGCGCTCACCGGTAAATCCTCTGGATAGACGATCTTGGGGGGCTGACGTTGGGAAATGACGACGCTTTCCGGCTTCAGGTCGGCTAAGCGCTTTGATTCGGGCATATTTTCTAATCCGAGTAACAGCTTATTATAAAATTTATCTTTAATACTCACAGCGCTCACGAGGTTTACAATACAAGCCACTATGCCAGACACAAAAAAAGCAGAAATGGGATCCGCTCAGGACTCCTCAAACATCCATTCAGACGCCACTGTTTCCGCTCAGGAAGCGCCTGAATTCGCGGCACCGCAGTTTGTTCGCTGGTTTAGAGAGGTTGCGCCCTACGTTCATGCTTTTCGAGGAAAAACCTTTGTGGTGGCCTTTGGAGGTGAACTGGTTCACGCCAATGCGCTCAATGCCCTGGTTCAGGATTTGTCTTTGTTGTCCGCCCTGGGCATCAAGCTAGTCTTGGTTCATGGCTCGCGACCGCAAGTTAACGAGCAACTCCGCTTAAAAGGCTTTAGCCAACAATTTGACCGAGGTCGCGCGCCAACCGATGCCGATGCGCTGGAATGTGCAAAAGAGGCTGCGGGTGAGATTCGTCTGGATATCGAAGCGGCCTTTAGTCAGGGACTGCCCAATACGCCGATGTCTCACGCACAAATTCGTGTGATCTCGGGTAATTTTGTCACAGCGCGCCCAACAGGCATTATTGACGGGGTCGACTACAAGCACACGGGTCAGGTTCGTAAAATCGACGTCGATGCCCTGCGCTTTGCCATCGAGCGTGGTTCGATCGTGTTGCTTTCACCGCTCGGATTTTCGCCTACAGGTGAAGCCTTTAGTTTGTCCATGGAGGAACTGGCGACCAGCGTGGCGACCAAACTGCGCGCGGAAAAGCTCATTTTCCTGACAGAAACACCGGGCGTGTTGTCACCCGATGGTACGGTTGATACCGAACTCGCACGGCTCGATGCGGATGCCTTGCTGGCTGCAGGCGATCTGGATGAAAGCACGGCCTATTACTTGCACTTCGCCTCACGTGCCGTCAAACGCGGCGTCACGCGGGCGCACTTGATTCCCTTTTCCATGGACGGGGTGGTATTGCTTGAGATCTTTACCCACGACGGCGTAGGGACCATGGTGGTCGAGGATACCTTGGATGATCTACGGTCAGCGACGATCGATGACGTAGGCGCAATTTTGCAATTGATTGAGCCCTTGGAGCAAGACGGTACGCTCGTGCCACGTGGCCGTGCCGTCATTGAGCGTGAGGTCGAAAACTTTACCGTTTTAGAACATGACGGCGTCATTTATGGTTGTGCGACCCTCATCGACTATCCCAAAGATCAGATGGCGGAAATGGCGTGCCTGATTGTGCATCCTGAATGGCAAGGCGCGGGCGAAGGCGAAATTCTCTTACGGCACATGGAATCTCGCGCACGCGCCTATGGTGCCAAGCGTTTGTTTGTTCTGACCACGCGCACCTCACACTGGTTTATCAAGCGAGGCTTTGTTCAGGGTGGTGTGGCGGACCTGCCAAAAGAAAAGCAAACCCACTACAACAGATCCCGCAATAGTCTGATTTTTATTAAACGTCTATGAGGCTTGAGACGCTGAGCACCTCTGCTGCCTCAAACGCCCTACAATGACACTAAATACGCTTTAAACAGGATACAAATATGAGTCGTACCGTTCAATGCCTCAAGCTCAAGCAAGAAGCCGAAGGTTTAGAATTCCCCCCTTACCCAGGTGAGATGGGAACCAAAATTTGGCAAAGTATTTCCAAGCAAGCTTGGCAGGGTTGGTTAGACGTGCAAACACGTCTAGTCAACGAAAATCGTCTCAACCTCGCAGATGCGCGCGCGCGCAAATATCTTAAAGAGCAAATGGAAAAACACTTGTTCGAAGATATCGATGTTGAAGCACAAGGCTTTGTTCCGCCCCCTGCTTAAAAAGCGGGCAAATACGCGAGTGCCTAACTTAGATTTAACCCAAGCGACGAATACCCTGCTGCATCGCTAATAAAGCGATATCAGCAGGACTGATAGCAAACAACCCATTGGTCACAACGCCTGGGACGTTATTGAGCCCCCTCTCCATTTCTGGAGCATGGGTGATGTTCAGTCCGTGGACATCCAAGATCTGATTGCCGTTGTCAGTGATGAAACCCTCTCGTAACACAGGATTGCCCCCTAGCTGACGCGCGACACGTGCAACAGCTTCGCGCGCCATCGGCAAGATCTCGATCGGTAACGGAAACTGACCCAAGCTGTCGACAAGCTTACTTTCATCTGCGATACACACGAACTGTTGAGCAACAGAAGAAACGATCTTTTCACGGGTCAAGGCGCCGCCACCACCCTTAATCATATGCAGGTGGCTATTGATTTCATCGGCGCCATCCACATAGACAGGCATGGATTGAACCTCGTTGAGATCTAGTACAAGAATGCCCAGTGCAGTCAGCCGCTTGGCGCTGCGCTCCGAACTCGCGACGGCACCACGAAATCGACCGCGATAGGTTGCCAAACCATCAATAAACAAGTCAGCCGTGGACCCCGTACCCACACCGATCACGGCCTGTGGCGTCAAGAGTGGTTCGATGAGCGCCAACGCAGCGTCGGCGGCCTGCTGTTTAAGATCTTGTTGCGAAAGCATGGATTATTCCTGTGTGAACATTATTTGTCATGCGGCGAGTTTGTCTCAGCCGGCGGCACATCCTCGTGATCGAGCGACTCAGCCTCCCTGGACTCTAAGGCAAAAACAGAGCGCGCTTGATCTTCGGGCATCGCCTCGACACTCTTAAGGCTACGCAACATCACGCGCGTGCGAGACTCTGTTTGACCAATTTTGTTGCTGGCATTATCGAGAGATTTTTTAACGTTCGCTAAGGCATCACCAAACTTACCAAACTCTGTTTTAACGGCACGCAACACTTGCCAAACCTCAGAGGAACGCTCTTGAATTGCGAGGGTACGAAATCCCATTTGTAGACTGTTAAGTAATGCAGCGAGGTTGGCAGGACCTGCGACGTTGACACGCAAATCGTGTAGTTTGTCCAGCAAGCCAGACTGGCGCAACACTTCGGCATACAAGCTTTCACTCGGCAAGAACATGATGGCGAAATCAGTCGTATGAGGAGGTGAAACGTATTTGGCCACAATGGTTTTGGCTTGTAGCTCGACCGCGCGCGCTAAGGCAGCACCCGCAGCCTTGATGCCCTCACGATCAGAAGTTTCATGCGCATCCATCAAGCGCTCGTATTCTTCTTTGGGGAACTTGGCGTCTATCGGCAACCAAACGGGTTGGTCCATGAGGCCTTGACCAGGCAAACGGATAGCAAACTCAACCTGCGCATCACTTCCGGGAACCGTCTTAATGTTTTGTGCATACTGATCCGGTGTCATACTATCTTCGATCAAACGCGCGAGCTGAACCTCGCCCCACGTTCCACGTGTCTTGACATTCGTCAACACACGTTTAAGGTCGCCGACCCCAGCAGCCAAGGTTTGCATTTCGCCCAGCCCTTTTTGCACCGACTCCAAGCGATCAGATACTTGCTTGAAGGACTCTGTTAAGCGGGACTCTAGGGTCGCGTGAAGTTTTTCATCCACGGTTTTTCTCATCTCATCGAGCTTGGCGGCATTATCGGTTTGCAGTGACAACAACCTCTCCTCCACCGCCACACGGAGCTCGGCAATCCGACGCTCGTTAGTTTGAATCAAGCTTTGCAACTGTTCGGCAAAACCAGCGGCGAAACGATTGAGGGATTCTGCACTCTCGCCTCGTCCGGCTGCGGCATCACGCGCCATCGCAGCACGAAACTCAGTGTCACTCTGCGCAAGCTCTACCCTCAACGCACGCGAGGACTCTGCAAGCTCGGTACGTAATTGTCGGTGTGTCTCCGCTTGTTCAGTCCTCAGCCCTCGCTCAAGTCGCTCCTGACCCGCCACAATTTGATCTAGCCTGGGGTCAACTGGCGAGACTTGCGCGCGCCCTGCACGCAACCACGCTAGCAACGAAAAGAGGACCGCCAAACACGTGGCACCTGCAATGAGCGACAAAAGGAAAGCAGTGCCATTAAGGGAGGTTAAATCCATTAAGTTTGACCTATTTTTTCAGCGTAACGTTTTTCATTAAAACCGACCGTGACAGAATCATCGACATACACTGTCACGGGTCGTCGGATCAAGGCAGGATAGTGCGCAATCAGCGATAGCCATTCTGTATCTGAAGTGGGCGTTTTCAGATTGTCATCCAGATTGCGCCACGTCATAGAGGCACGGTTAACAAGTTTTTCCCAACCGCCAAGCGTCTGGGCCCATGCTTTGAGCGTCGTAGCGTCGACGGGCGTATCGCGATAGTCCTGAAAAGCATGCGAAATCCCTTGAGCGTCGAGCCAGGCGCGCGCCTTGATGCAGGTACTGCACTTGGCTAATCCGTAGAGTTTGACAGGCATCACATTCCTATTTTTGTGTCAGTTATTTGTTGGATTGTTCTATTCTAATAGTTCGAGTGACCGCCAATGTTCTTGGTAGCCTTCGACGAGCGCACACCAATTGGGGTGGTTCTGCGTCAATGAAAGCTTTTTCAGTGAACGTAAAAGCCGCGAGAGATTACGCGCGCGCTGCGCAGGGGTCAAAAAAGCCATCAAGCGTCCACGATCAAAGTCGATCAACCAAACTTTTGCTTGATCGTCAAACAAAACGTTGTAAACATTCAGGTCCGCATGCCAAACGCCCATCTGGTGCATGTCTGCAATAGCAACACCCGCACGTCTCCAGGTCTCGAGGTCCACACATTGCGCCAGAGGCTTGGCGTGGGGAATACGCTGTGTCAGCAAGGCCGCCCGATAGGTCAGACCACTCCGCCAAGCGGCCGCACCAAGAGGACGTGGGACGGGCAACCCAAATCTCCACAGGGTCAACAATAAATCAAACTCCTGGCTGGAGCGCGTGTGTGCAAATCCGGTCCAGAGATAGCGGTTTTTTATGAATTTAGCGACAAAGCCACCGCGACGATAATGACGGAGTACAGCATCAAAACCAGCTACTCGTACAAACCACGCTGCTGCACGTCCCCCTGCCGTCACAGGATGCGCATCCAGACAAGGCGTCTGAGGGTCAAAACAGTCCCAAATTGTTGCCTCAGTGTCGCAGCGTTCAGCAAGCGCTTGATCGACACGAAACCATCGGTCTGCGAGACTGGACTCAACCGTCACGATTGCGCATCCAATCTGCCACTCCAAAAAAAATTTCAAGCATTTTATCTAACAGGGGCTCTGGGTAATCTAACTCTTTCATCGCGCGTGCCATGCACAGCAACCACTGATCACGCTCAACAATGCCGATGGAAAAAGGTAAATGCCGTGCACGGAGCCGTGGATGACCAAAACGCTCAATATAGAGCTGAGGCCCACCAAAATAACCACATAAATACCAAAACAGCTTGTCGCGTGCCGAATCCAAATTCGCACCATGAACCTCGCGCAAGCGCTTGAGGTCTGCGTCGACGTCCATTAAATCGTAAAAACGATCAACCAAACGTCGGATGCCCGCTTCACCACCTACGATCTCAAATATTGAAGGCCCTTCAGCCTTGGCGTGTTGTTCAGCTTGCGTCATCGAAATGATGTTCTCCAAGAACGTGAATGCTTAGGCATGATGTCGCAAAATCGTGAGGGGGGGCGTCTTTAATACGCCTCTTAACACAATCGCACCGGCTATCCATGCGCCAAGCATACAAACCAACAAGCCTAACACCCAAGGCCAAAGCGAAAGACGCATATCGAACTCAAAAACCCAGTGAGATAACGCCCATGCGGCAAGTGATGCACCACTCGCCGCCAACAAGCCTGCCATTGCCCCGACCGCCAGGAGCTCGATGCGCTGCGCACCTGCAAGCTGACGTCTGGTGGCTCCAAACGCTCTCAGTAACGCGGCCTCACGCACACGCTCATCA
>CAMAYM010000059.1 GCA_945862495.1 Bordetella parapertussis
TAGTATTTTGATCTTGACCCTCATTTACCTGTTAGTCAATATTGCGCTGCTGGCCGGTCTGGGCTTAGAAGGCTTGTCCAAGAGTAGCGCAGTCGCCGCAGACCTGATGGGTAAAGCCTTTGGTCCTTGGGGCGAGCGCACACTGGGTATTTTTGTTGCGGTTGCTGCACTCACCAGTATCAATGCCACGATGATTGTGGGCGCACGGACCAACTATGCCTTGGGCCGTGATTGGCCGGCATTGCGTTTCATGGGCCATTGGGAGGGCGGTCGCGGCTCTCCAATCCGTGGGTATTTGGTTCAGTCTGCCATTAGTCTTGCATTGGTGATTTTTGGTATCTGGCAGACCGACGGTTTTGGTGTGATGGTTGAATTTACTGCACCCGTCTTTTGGTTCTTTTTGTTTTTGGTGGGTGTCTCTGTTTTTGTGATGCGTGTCAGAGATCCAAACACAGAGCGACCCTTCAAGGTGCCGCTCTATCCGTTTACGCCGATTTTGTTTGTGTTGACCTGTGCGTACTTGACCTATTCAAGCGTCACCTATGCGGCGAGCAAGGGTGCAGTCCATATTTCTCTTATCGTGATGGCGATCGGTGTTGTTGCACTGCTCTTTACGCGAGGAGTGAAAGGTCCTGACGCTGTGCGTTAAGGCTTAATCAGCGGCTAGTTCAGTGACTTGTTCAGAGACTAATGCTTGATGCCCAGGACGGCGAGCGTCTCGCCGTACACCAGGGCATCCTCACAAAGATACACCACAATATCTTGTGGCGACATGTTTTCCAATATTTGGATGACCTCTTCGGCAATATCGGTGTCATGCTGTATCCCCGCAACGTGAACTTGTACGCCGCTTTCAAAGACGGAGACGGGTATGAGTTTTTCTACGATGTTGAGATCAACCGAAGCGATCACCACATACGCGCGAACATTTAAATCATCAGCAGAGACGTCTAGTAGAACGCCACCTTCGACGTTTTCTGTCAGTTGGCTTTGAATCATCAAGTCCATTTTTATCCTTTAAACATCTGCAGGCGATCACGTCACCTAGTTAAGTTTTTTTTCTTCGAGCGACTCAAGCAATCCTGCGAAAAGTAGGTTGAGTTCTGCGCACATGAGCGTGAATTCACCATCAAACTTTTCGGCCTCGTTTGCGGGAGCTAAATGATCAGCTTCGTCGAGGATGTCTTGTGGCGCGACGCGCTTTATATCGAGCGCGTCGGTCAGGACAAAGGAAACTTTGTCATGCCATGTCAGCGCGAGTCGTGTGCACTGTTTGCCAGATTGGATGTGCTTTTCAATATCGACGCTATCGAGCGCATGTTTAACATAGCGAATGGCAGCAGCCTTGTCCCCGCCTGCGCGCAATTCAGCATCCTGGTCAATGGTGAAGTTTGCCGGCGGCTGGCCACTGGTGATCCATTGCGTCATCGCGACAGCAGGACTGATCGTGACGTGAATGGGTTCGACAGGGAAGGGGTAAATGGCTTTACCAAGCGCAGACAGAATTTCCTCTGCTTTTGAGGTGGATGCAGTATCAATAACCAACCAATGGTTGACAGGATCGATCCAAATACGCGTGTCTCGGGTCAAACTGAACGCACGGGGAATCAAGGCGTTCGTGACTTCTTCTTTGAGGTCTCTAAGCTGTTTACGTCCTGGTTTAAAACCCTGTTGCTCTTCGAGCTCGATGGCGCGTTGCTTGACGAACTGATTGATGACAGAAGCGGGTAAAAGTTTTTTTTCTGAACGAAAGGCACATAGGATTTGTTGCCCAACACTGTAGGCTAAGCGGACATCATCTTCCCTAGGGGGCGTCCAGCCAGAGGCGACAGGTGCAGCGGCGCCGGGTGAAACAAATTGCTCTTTCGACAGAAAGGCATCGAGCTGTTCAGCGGTCCAAGTCCACGTGTTAGCAAGACGAAACAACTTAAGATTTTTAAACCACATAACTTACCCAGCCAAAGGGATGGATTCTAGCTGATGTCAGTGTTGTGCATCTGACATGAGTGTCAGCTTCATCCAGTCATGCCTTGGAAGGTTGTATGAATCAGGAGTTCGACGATATCTTCGTCAGAGAAGGCGCCACCCATCTTAAGAAAATCAGCAACGGGGTCGCAGGAGCGCGCAAAGATTGTGTACAGAATAACTTCCCCAGGTAAGGAGGGGGTCAAAGCACCTGCAAGTTGCGCCTCGTTGATCCACTCCCCAAGCTTTTCAGTAAGCGCACCAAGTTTTGCCATATAAGGTGGATTGGTAAGCAGAGACTGTTGGATGCTTGAACGTGTGGAGGGTAACAACGGCATCGTGCCACCGAGATGAAGCTTGATGCCCCATTTAACAAGTGCCTTGAGCTTGTCAATCGCGGCGAGCTTGCTAGACATACTTTCGACCACGCTCAGCGCATCTTCAAGTAAGCGGGTCATAGAAGCCGCTGCCAAGGCCTCTTTTGACTCAAAGTGTTTATAGAGACTTGCTTTTGCAATGCCAACATCCGCCGCGACCTCGTCCATGGTCATGAGGTCAAAGCCCTTTTGAGCCAGCAGCTTATTAACCGCATCCAAAATTGCGTTTTCACGAAATTTTAGTTGTTGTTGCTTAAAGGAAAGCTTGTTACTTCGAATAGCGAGGAGATCGGCAGACATCGTATTTTGAAGTTGAATTTTATCTGAATGGTTCATAATATTACTATCCAGTCTAAAAACATACTAATATGTTAAAAATATTTCAATATAGTTATATTTAGGTTAAATAAGTTTAATGATGCCCTTATCTATTCAAGCAGAAGGCAGCAGTCCAATGGCTTTGATGTCAGAGCCGTTGCCAGAGGCTTTTACACGCGCGTGTCCAGACGATTGGCGGCTGAGCGGAGAGGGCGTCTTTAGCTGGAGCGTGTTTAAGCTCTATCGCGCACGGTTGCTCACTCCGACGGGGGTGTTTGATCTTGCCAAGCCTTTCCTGCTCGACTTGCACTACCTTCGAACGCTGAAGGGAGAGCAGATCGTATCTACATCGATGGATGAAATCGCACGTTTAAACGATATCAGTCCAGATCAACGCCGCGAGTGGACACAGGCTTTGACGGACATGATCCCGGATGTGTGCTTGGGTGATCGCTTGCTGGGTTGGTTTACGCCTGGTAACCGGGTTGAGTTTTTTTCGGCATCCCAGGTCTTGGGTCTTATTCAAGACGCAGACTTTGTGCGCATGTTCAGCGCGATTTGGCTCGATGAGCGGACACGCAGTCCGCAGTTGCGCCATGCTTTATTAGGGAGCAAATTGAATGCACCCCTAGAGGTGAATGCATGAGCCAGAATATGCACATTGCCCGCGGCAGCCGCATTGCTGTGATCGGCGCGGGCATTTCTGGCTTGGCCTCGGCTTGGTTGCTTAGACATCACTCTCATGTCACATTGTTTGAGGCGGGTTCTTATTTCGGTGGGCACTCCAACACCGTAGATGTCTCCCTCGAGGGACGCACCTATCCCGTTGATACGGGATTTTTAGTGCATAACGATCTGACGTATCCCAATCTGATTCAATTGTTTGCACACTTAAATATTCCCGTGCATTCAAGCGATATGTCTTTTGGTGTGTCGATAGAAAGTCCCGATATCGAGTGGGCGGGGACGAATCTCGATACGATATTTGCGCAACGCAGCAACCTATTCAAGCCAAGGTTTTTACTGATGCTGCGAGATATCCTGCGCTTTAATAAAAATGCGCAGCTTTATTTGGATCAGACGCGCCATGCTCCCCTGACACTGGGCGAGTTGTTGGAGCGGGAACATTTCGGACAGGCGATGCGCGATTGGTATTTGCTGCCGATGGCTGCGGCGATTTGGTCCTCCTCGGTGAAGGACATTCTTGGTTTTCCAGCTGCGACATTCCTCGCTTTTTGTTTAAATCATAGACTGTTGCAAATTGAAAATCGCCCAAAATGGAAAACAGTTGTCGGTGGCTCTCGCGAATACGTCAAGGCCATGGTTGCTCAACTCAGTGATGCACGTCTCAATTGCCCTGTTCATAGTGTCGTGCGTCAAGTTGATCACGTGGTCATCCACTCTGCCCAAGGTATAGAACATTTTGATGCTGTGATTTTTGCCTGTCATGCGCCTACAACACTTGCGCTATTAGATGTGAACGAAAGCGAAAAAGAGGTATTGCAGAGTTTCCGTTATCAGCCGAACAAAGCCGTACTGCATGTAGATGCTAAGTTATTGCCACGACGCAAAAAAGTCTGGTCAGCTTGGAACTACATGTCTTCTCCCGGTGAAGGCGCACAACGACCGGTTGCCGTCAGCTATCTGCTCAATCTTTTACAGCCCTTACCTTTTAAAACACCCGTAATCGTGACGCTTAATCCTAATCAGATACCAGACCCCGACTTAGTGTTAAGAACGTTTGATTACGCGCATCCCATTATGGATGCTGGTGCAGAGCAAGCGCAGAAATTGTTACCGTCTATTCAAGGACGGAATCGCGCATGGTTCTGCGGGGCATGGTCTGGCTACGGATTTCACGAAGATGGACTGAAATCGGCTTTGAGAGTGGTGAGAGACTTCGATGCGGACATCCCTTGGACACCTACCTATGAATAATGATGCGCTTGAGCTGTGTCGTGGACGTGTGATGCATGCGCGTTTGAGACCGTTCGTGCATCGGTTCGTATACCGTGTTTTTTGTATCCGCCTGCGCGTAGATCAACTGTCAAGCTTGAGCCGATTTAATAGCTGGTTATTCGGTGTCGATAAAAAACGGATCGTGAGTTTTCAATCGCGTGATCACGGTGCACGTGATGGGGCCGACCTGATGACGTGGTTGGCAGGTGCACTTCGTGAAAGCGGGATTTCGCTGCAGACTGGAGCGGTCTGGCTGCAATGTTTTCCGCGTGTGTGTGGTTATGTGTTTAATCCAGTCAGTTTTTGGCATGTCCATGACCGTCAGGGTGCGCTTCGCGTACTGGTAGCTGAAGTCAATAATACGTTTGGTCAGCGTCATCAATATGTATTAACTGCGTCTAATCTTGGCGTGATTGAGGCAGGTACAGTCTTGGAGTGTCAAAAACTATTTCACGTATCGCCCTTTTGCGATGTCGAGGGTGTGTATCGCTTTACATCGAGTCAGCACGGCAAACAAGCGCGCATGGCGATTGATTATTTTGATGAACCTTCATTGGCTCAACCGCTACTCAAAACAGCGCTGGTGGTGCAAGCGCAGCCATTTTCGACACGTGCTTTAGCATTCAGTCTTTTATCGATGCCAATGATGACGTTTGGGGTCATGTTGCGTATTCATTGGCAAGCATTCAAGCTTTGGCGCCAAGGTGCTAAATATCACGCTGTTCCGCCACTGCCTAAGAACGAAGTCACTAACAATGGAAAGGTTTCCCCATGAGTTCGAAAGAAGAGCGTCTGACAGGTTCTATGGTCAAGATTCCATGGACCGGCAGACTTCTTGTCAGTTTATTAGGTCGTATTACGCATGGATCACTCAAGCTGATCGATCCGGCTGGAGTTGAGTTAATGCTGGGCCAAAACGCTTCAGATCCATTGCATACGGTCCCGCATGCTGAACTGCGTGTACTGGATTGGCGTGCAGCAAGTTTGATTTTGCGTCAAGGCGATGTGGGTTTTGCCGAAAGTTTACGGCGTGGCTGGGTAGACTCACCAGACTTAGTTACGTTGTTCACGCTGGCAATTCGTAACGAGCAGATTTCAGAAGCTGTAGATGGGCACTGGTGGGCACTATTACTCAAGCGTTTGTCGCATTGGGTACTGAAAGATAATAGCCGCGCTGGGAGTCGACGTAACATTTTGAGTCACTACGACGTTGGAAACAGTTTCTACCGCTTGTGGCTAGATCCCTCAATGACCTATTCGGCCGGTTTATTTGAGGGTGATTTGACACGCGAGCTTGAACAGGCGCAAGACGCAAAGTATGACCGTATACTCGATCAGATCGAGGCTCAAGCGGGTCAGACGATTCTCGAAGTGGGTTGTGGGTGGGGTGGTTTTGCAGAGCGTGCCGCCCGTCGAGGCATCAACGTGGTGGGCATCACCTTGTCAGACGCACAACTTGAATGGGCGACCAAGCGGATGCAGGATGCGGGTCTAAGCGACCGCGTGACGCTGCGCTTGCAGGACTATCGAGATGTACCGGATAAATATGATCATATTGTTTCGATTGAAATGTTTGAGGCTGTAGGCCTGCTGCATTGGCCCAGTTATTTTCAAATGTTGGCGCGTTGCTTAAAGCCAGCGGGCAGGGTTGTTATTCAAACAATCGATATTGTCGAAGATAAGTTCGATGCCTACAGACGAGGTACAGATTTTATTCAGCAATATATTTTTCCAGGCGGAATGTTGCCGAGTCCGACGCGGTTTAGAAAAGAATGTGAGGCAGCAGGCCTACGCGTAATGGAGGTGCTCGCCTTTGGTCAAGATTATGCTGAAACCCTTAAGCGCTGGGCACAACGCTTTGATGCATCATTAAGTCAGATTCAAGAGCAGGGCTATGACGAGGCCTTTATCCGCGTCTGGAAAATGTATCTGGCTTATTGTGAAGTTGGATTCCGACACACTCGAACGGATGTTAAACAATGGACACTTTGCGCAAAATCCTAGTTTCTTTGCTCTTGAGCTTCAGTGCCGCGAGCCTGTATGCCACACCGACGTTTACCCAACTATTGCCAGGCGCTCAACAGGTCGGGCAAGGTATGTTTAAGCGTTTTGGATGGTCGATTTATGAAGCGCGACTGTATGCAGCAGCAGGACGCTTTGAAGCCACCAAGCCTTACGCCCTGTCGCTGACTTACGAGCGAACAATTGCGGGTGATCGTTTGGTGCAGTCCTCACTTGAGGAGATGCGTAAATTAGGTAAACCTGTAGACCAACATCCTGAGTGGGCGGCTGAGCTTTCTCGTGTGTTGCCAAGCGTTTCTAAAGGCGTGACTCTCACGGGTGTACATCGTCCAGGTGAAGGTGCAGTCTTTTATGAGCAGGACAAAGCAATCGGCCAAATCAATGACGTGTTAGCGCGTGCTTTTTTTGCCATCTGGTTAGATCCACGTACGAGTGAGCCAAGTTTGCGTCAGTCTTTATTGGGACTGACTCAGTGAAAACGACCAGCCTGGTTGCTTATGCTGCGTTAGGCTTACCCCTAGCGATGGCAATGTTGCCGATCTATATGATCTCGCCAAAGTTTTATGGCGATGTCTTAGGTTTGGATTTAGCGGCGCTCGGGGCGATTTTGTTTTTGACCCGTTTATTCGATACGGTGCAAGATCCATTTTTGGGTCGTGTTGTGGATGGTCTTCAACGTAAGCGCAATGGCTGGCTTGTGTTGATGATCGCATCTAGCATGGTGCTTGCACTGGGCTTTGTGTTGCTATTTACACCACCTCAAGCGTCCCAAGTGGGTTTGATGGCTTGGCTGGCCTTGTGTTTGTTGTTGGTATATTTTGCACATAGCTTATTGAGTATTTGTTATTTGACATGGGGTGCACGCCTCACCGACGACGTGACACAACGCTCGCGTGTGACCGCATGGCGCGAAGCATTGGGTTTGGTGGGCGTAGTGGTCGCTTCAGTATTGCCAACCTTTTGGGTGGCGGATTGGGGACCGCGCCAAGGATATCAAGTGTTTGCCTGGGTGTTTGTTGCGATATTAGTGCTGGGTTTGTTGACAACATTGCGTTGGGCCCCCAAACCACAGGTTTCTGTCGTTGAAACGCTTGAGGGATGGCGCGCTGCGCTCAAACCCCCGGCGGTGCGCCTCGTGATGTGGTTTTACTTATTTAACGCCATCTCAGTTGCGATTCCAGCGACACTGGTTTTATTTTTCATCGATGATGTTGTGCAGGCGCCTCAGCAAGCAGGGATGTTTTTAGGTATCTATTTTTTAGCGGGCATGCTGACACTTCCGCTCTGGGTTGCGCTGTCCGATCGCATCGGCAAGGCACGGGCATGGGTGCTGGGGAGTGTGTTAGCCGGCTGTTCATTGATGTTTTCGGGTTGGATCGGAAGCGGAGATGTAGTGGCCTATAGCTTGATTTGCTTGATGTCGGGCGCTGCGCTCGGCGCAGATGTAGCTTTACCACCCGCCATGCTGGCGGATGCGATCCCTGAGCAAAACCGTAAAAGCACAGGACTTTATTTCGGTATTTGGGTGCTGATTAGTAAATTCGCGCTCGCGTTAGCCGCCGGCTTAGCACTCCCAAGCCTTAAGCTCTTTGGGTATGTGCCAGGGCAGTTTCAAACGACCGTTGCGCTCACTGCGCTTTATGTATTTTTACCCATCGTTTTTAAAGGCATCGCCATCCTGGTGTTGCTGCCACAATTACGTGGCCGTTCGTCATCGCGGACACTTGTCCGATAGGAGTCTCAAAATGAAATTCAAAGCACTGATAGCCTCTGCGACAGCTGCATTGATGACTGCTTGTGGTAGCGTGGATGTTGAGCAATATGCCAAAGAAACGCCCAAGCTTGAGTTGTCGACATTTTTTACAGGCACGATTGATGCATGGGGCATATTCCAAAAACGTAACGGTGAAGTCGCGCGTCGTTTTCATGTAGAAATCATGACTAATTGGACCAGCCCATCGGAAGGTACGCTTGATGAGCGTTTTACCTATTCGGATGGAGAGAAACAACGTCGTGTCTGGACACTCAAGCGTCAGGTCGATGGAACCTGGCAAGGTACGGCCGACGATGTGGTGGGCGTTGCGACAGGTCGCGTGTCGGGTAATGCATTGCATTGGACCTATGTGCTGCGTTTGCCAGTTGATGGCAAAGAGTACCTCGTGAATTTTGATGACTGGATGTGGCAGATGGATGAGCACTCGATGATGAATCGCTCCACCATGTCCAAGTTTGGTATTGATCTAGGCGAGGTCACATTATTTTTCCGCAAACGCGCGCCCGGTAGCCCTTCGTGATGCGTGCGCTCAATCCACCGATTAAAAACTGGGTCGGTAAACGCGTCTGGTTAGTCGGCGCCTCGAGTGGCATTGGTGCGGCGTTGGCGCAAGCCTTGTTGGCAGCAGGCGCCTGGGTCACGGTGTCTGCGCGCAGACAAGAGGCTTTGCTCGAGCTTGCGCGACCCCACCCGCATGCCCACGTGGTGGCGTTCGATGCGGGAGATGCGCAGGCGTGGCCCGATGCGTTTGAACGCACCCTGGCTGCGATGGGGCATATCGACCTCGTAGTCTTTGGTGCAGCGCGCTACGATCCGACGCACAGTTGGGCGTTGGATCTGGAGCAGGTACAAAAAAGTTTTGATTTAAATGTCGTCGGTGTTTACCGAGGGGTAGCGCTTTTAGTCCCTTATTTCATTAAAAGAGGTGAGGGTGGGCTTGCTGTGATTGCGAGTATTTCTGCATACACGGGTTTGCCTAAGGCCGTGATATACGGGGCGACTAAAGCCGCGCTGAATAATCTGGCGCAGACGCTGTACTTTGAGCTCGAGCCAAAAGGGGTGTCGGTCTATCTCATCAACCCTGGTTTTGTTGAAACACCCATGACTGCGGTCAACGACTTCGAGATGCCTGGTTTGATGAAGCCTGCCCAAGCCGCCCAAGCAATCGTAGCGGGTTTCGAGCGCGGACACTTTGAAATTCGTTTTCCGCGTGGTTTTGCAGGGGCCTTACGTTGGATTAGCTTTCTCCCCGATCGCTGGCGCTTTCCTCTCTTGCATAAAATTACCAAGCTTTAAGAGAATCACACATGGATGCACGCTACTCAGAAATTGCGCAGTGGTTTCAAACGTTCACGGCAGCTTCGCTCGAACATGTGGAGGATTTTTACGCCTCGGATGCGGTGTTTATTGATCCGTTTAATCATCTCAAGGGGTTGGCTTCAGTGCGTGCCGTGTATCAACACATGTTCGATACGCTCGAGCATCCACGTTTTATCGTCACGAAAATAGTGTCAAATGGTCATCAGGCCTTTATGACCTGGGATTTTCTTTTTAAATGTCGCGGTCAAGCACAGCAAATATCTGGTTGCACACAGTTTGAGTTAAACGCTCAAGGGCTGATTGTGTTGCATCGCGATTATTGGGATGCAGCTCAGCAAGTCTATGAACAAATCCCCGTGCTCGGTTCTGTTTTACGAATGATCAGGCGCAAGCTTTCTCTTACAGCTGCATCCTAGTCTGCTGACACGCCAAAAATAGACATAAAAAAAAGCCCCCTAAGGGGCTTAAAAGCCGTTTGAGCGCAGCAGTCTCAGACGGCGGGGAACTAGTTTTAATTAACGTGCTGCATCGCCACGCAGTGTTGGGTAACGCACGTGATCCACCAATTCTTGGATATCTTTGCGAGGCGCCGGGGTCAGCAAGCTCACAACGATGATCAGTGCAAAACCAAGCGGTACACCAAAGACACCGGCTGAGATCGGCAAAATCCCGTACCAGAGTTCGATGGGGGAGGTGATGCCAAACACACCACGCAGCCAAACTTGAGTGGTCACCATGTAGTAAAAGGTGATGCCCAAACCACCGATCATGCCAGCAATCGCACCATACTTATTTGCGCGCTTCCAGAAAATCCCTAAGGTCAGGGCTGGGAAGAACGCAGCAGCAGCGAAGGAGAACGCGGCAGAAACCAAGAACAAGATGTCCGCTGGTTTCTGTGCAGCTACATAGGCAGCTGCTAGCGCGACAATGAGCAACAAGATCTTCGAAATCAACACGCGACGTGCTGTCGGAGCGTTGGGGTTGATCATCTTGAAGTACAAGTCGTGTGACAAAGCGTTAGCAATTGTCAGCAGCAAGCCATCTGCTGTTGAGAGTGCTGCGGCCAAACCACCTGCTGCCACCATACCGGAGATGACGTAAGGCAAACCACCGATTTCTGGCGTGGCCAGCACGACGATGTCACCACCGATACGCATCTCACCTAATTGCAAAATACCATCTTTGTTAACGTCAACAACAGATAACAATGCAGGGTCAACGGATGCCCATTGCGCAATCCATGCCGGTAGCTTGTCGAACGGCGTACCCACAAGTACGTGGAAGACCTCATATTTCACCAGTACTGCCAGAGCAGGCGCTGTGAAATACAGCAGGAAGATGAAGAATAAGGACCACGTAACCGATTCGCGTGCCTGTTTGACCGAAGGTGTGGTGTAGTAGCGCATCAGAATGTGCGGAAGCGCTGCTGTACCGACCATCAAGCAGAAAATCAACGCAAGGAAGTTGCGACGCGAGGTGTCGTATGCGACCTTTTGTGCATCTGTTCCGTTAGGATCACCTGCAAATTGTTGCGCATGACGCGGCATGCCACCTAAAGGAACAGCGCGAGCGTTGTTTGCAGCACGTTCATCCGTCCAAAGTTTTTTTGCAGCAGCTTCAGTTGTAGGAACAGCAGCAAGCGCTTTTTGTGCGGCGTCTTGTTCAGCTTTTGGTGCATTGGCTGCTTTCAAGTCTGCAACACGTTTTTCTGCATCTGCTTTAGCAGTTGCCATCGAAGCTGGAATATTTTTCAGCTTGGCATCAGCTTCTTCAGCACGCTTTTTATAGATCGCAATGACCTCGAGCTCTTTTGGATCTTTCAGCAGCTGAGCTTCTTTGGCAGTCACTTTTTCAAGTTGATAGCCATAGATAGCCTGTGGAACAGGTACACCCGTTTGCTTAACAGACAGCCAAACGACTGGAATCATGTATGCAATGATCAGAATGATGTACTGAGCGACTTGAGTCCAAGTCACTGCACGCATACCACCCAGGAACGAGCACACCAGGATACCGCCAAGGCCCAAGAAAATACCGATTTCAAAGGGCACACCCGCCAAACGTGTCGTAATCAAACCGACGCCGTAAATCTGAGCAACGACGTAGGTAAATGAACACAGAATCGCGGCAATAATACCCAACAGACGCGGCATATTACCGTCATAGCGCTCACCCAGAAAGTCTGGAATCGTAAACTGACCAAACTTTCTCAGATAAGGCGCCAAGAACAATGCCACCAAACAGTAGCCACCGGTCCAGCCCATAATAAAGGCGAGGCCGCTGTAGCCTGTTAGGTAGAGCGTTCCGGCCATACCAATAAACGATGCGGCCGACATCCAGTCAGCGCCCGTTGCCATGCCGTTGTAGAGCGCGGGCACACGTCGTCCAGCTACGTAATACTCTGCAGCATCATTTGTGCGGCTCATGATTCCAATACCAGCGTAAAGGAGAACTGTAGCTGCCAAAAAGATGTAGCCGATCCATGCACGACTCAAACCCATTTGCTCAGCGATCGCGAGAGCGATCACAAAGACAAGAAAGCCGCCCGTGTACCAGGTATAGACTTTGTTGAGAGATTTTTTAAATTGTGCGTTGGTGGTGTTTGAAGCGAACATGCCGCCTTCATCAGGTGTCATTCCGGCCATCTTATTCCTCCTCTTCTTCGTTGACGCCAGCTTCTTCGTCAAGCTTGTTCATATATGAGGCGTAAAACCAAATGATTAGGCAATACACCACGAGAGAGCCTTGTGCTCCCATCCAAAAGCTAAAGGGCCAGCCAAAAAAATTAAAGTCGAGCTCGCGGGCAAAGTAGCTCACTACAAAAGTGACAACAAACCAGATCAGCAACAAAATTGAAGTGATGCGTAGGTTTTTTTGCCAGTACACCCGATGTTTTTCGGTTAGTTGCACGGTTAAGTCTCCTCATCGTTATAAAACATAAAACAAACTACAAATAAAACTGTTTAGCCACTCAACCCCGTTTCACGCTCAAGCTGACGCGCAAATTTTGGCTCAAAGCCTTTCAAGTGTTGAATGATTTTGGTGGCCTCTTCAGGCTGCTGGCGGTCGACATGGACTCGGGCAAGCTGATACCACGCATACGGACTCATGGGCTGAAGTTTGGTGTTGCGTTCAAGCGCAACAATGGCCTCTTCAAGCCGGTTTTGTTGAATCAGCGTCAAGCCCAAGCCATACCAAGCTTGATCAAGCTTGGGGTTGAGTTCAAGGGCACGTCGAAAAGAGAATTCAGCGTCAACAGGGTGTTCGAGTTCTTGTTGCAAAAAGCCGAGGTTGAACCATGCATAGATGGGTGCGTCGGGTTGCGTCACTAAACGTTGATAAATTTGAATCGCGCCAGTTTTATCGCCAAGCTCAGCTTTAAGATGTGCAAGACTGCCTAGCGCATAACTATCGTTGGGGTAGTCACTGAGCATTTCTTCAAACATAGTGACGGCTCGGTTACGCTGTCCAAACACAATGAGTGTGACCGCACACCACTTATATTTCTGCCAGTTCAGATCAAATTTCATTTGCAGCCCACCATGCCGACGGAAACACAGTGTTCAATTTTTGCAACTGTGACCGCCATATAAATAGCCGCCACCAAGCAAAACGCCACAAAGGCGTGATGACGTTCGGCGATTTGTTTGGGAGAGATCAGTGCAGCGATGCGAATCCAAGGCTTATTAACCACCTGAAATAGTTGATAAAACAAATTGGTGTCACGTTTAGCGCCTGCGATCAAAAACAAGAGCCCTTGACCTAGAAGCGCAAGCAGGCCTATGTACAGCAACAACTGCATAATATTTAGAAATAAAAGCAATCCATGTCCCCTTCTTATTTTTTGTCATGCGGATACGTTTTTATTCGCATTCAGATGATCGCACTGTAAGATCGATTTCTGACAGCTTTCTGACAAAAATTAGACTGTCTCGCCGACTGTTGTGGATCGATCAAAATTTCTATTTTTTGTCATAAAAATAGAGGGTTAACCCTCTGCGTCTGCTGTACTGAGTGTGCGCTGCAGCATGGCTGGAAAATGCAGTTCGATGCGAGCGCCAGTCGCCTTTAGGCCAGAGTGTGTGCGATGCGTATCTGTGATCACAATGCTGGCCTGATGACGTAGGGCAATTTCCCGAACGATCGCGAGCCCAAGGCCGCTGCCATCAACACCTGAGCCTAGCACGCGGTAAAACCGATCAAATACGCGTCCGCGCTCTTCGGGTGCGATTCCAGGGCCTGAGTCTTCCACCGACAAGACAACATGTTCCGCGAGTGCGTAAAGACTGACCGTGATTTGACCATACGCAGGGGTGTAACGAATGGCGTTATCGATGAGGTTATTGAGTGCTTCGCCGAGCAAGAGGCTTTGACCTCTTATAAAGAGCGGTTGGTCGGAGCCTTCAAAGCCAAGATCGATGTTTTTCTGAAGCGCGACATGAATCCATGTGTGGATGTAGTCCTGCGCGAGATGCGTTAAATCCATCTTCGACATTTCGATTGTATTTGGGTTTTCTGCATTGGCCATCAATAAAAGCTGATTGACCAACCTGGTTGCACGGGTCGTGCCCGCGATAATTTGTTCAAGGCTCTCCTGCGTGTTGGCCTGGGGTTCGCCTCTCATGGCAAGCTCTGCTTGGGTGCGAAGACCCGCCAGCGGTGTTTTGAGTTGGTGTGCGGCATCCGCAACAAAGCGTTTTTGAGCGAGCAGGGTGGCTTCTAGTCGGCTTAACAGGTCGTTCATCGCCGTAATGAGCGGACCGATTTCTGAGGGCGCGAGACGCTCATCTATCGGCGAAAGATCGTCAGGTTTTCGCGCTCTTAGTCTTCGCTGTAGAGCATTGATCGGTGCTACGCCACGGGATAGTCCAAACCACACCAGTAATACGGCAACGGGCAGTACAATAAACTGAGGAATAATGACACCCTTGATGATGTCATTGGCTAGTTGTGCGCGTCGATCTACCGACTCGGCTGCCACCAACAGCACGGGCCCCGCGCCGCGAGCGCTTAAATCTAACCACATATAGGCAATACGGATTTCGAAGTCTCTGAGGGAGTGATTTTCGTAATAGGTGGTATTTGGTTGATCGTGAGGAGTGCGCTCGGGACTTGGAAGCTCTCCGTCACCGCCAAGCAGGTCACCGTTCGGACCGATGGCTTTCCAAAATACACCATCATTTTCTCTAATCCGTAATGCAAGTCGTGCCGACGCAGACATTGGAAGTGATACCGCATCGTCTTGAACTTCAATCTGTTGACCCAGTACTTGCAAGGCATTTGCCAGTCCTAAATCGTAGGGAATATTTGCAAGGTTTTGAGCCACTACATACGTGATCGCAATGCTCATGGGCCAGAGTAAAAAAAGTGGCGCAAGCATCCAATCTAAAATTTCGCCTAACAAGGATCGTCGTGAAAAATCCGCGTTCGGTTTAGTCTCGTCTGGCTGAGTTGAGTCAAATTGGCCTAAGCCGCTCATGACGCGCTCGTATCACGCTCTAGGCAATAACCTAAGCCACGCACCGTCGCGATTTTGACGCCGCTGGGCTCAAGTTTTTTACGTAAGCGATGAACATACACTTCAATTGCGTTTGAACTGACTTCCTCACCCCATTCGCACAAGTGATCAACGATTTGCGTTTTACTGACCATCCGACCGCTGCGCGTGAGCAAAATCTCAAGCAAGCTGACTTCGCGCGCCGAGAGTTCCAGAGCATGCTGATCAACGACTGCCACACGACCAGTTTGATCAAACTCCAGCCGACCATGCCGCAGAATAGTGGATCCTCCGCCCGCACCTCTGCGAGCGAGCGCTCTGACACGGGCTTCCAGTTCCGATAAAGAAAAAGGTTTGGCCATATAGTCGTCTGCGCCGAGGTCAAGTCCTTTGACACGTTGTTCGACACTGTCCGCAGCGGTCAAAATCAATACGGGTAAGTGCGAATTTTTACTGCGCAGATTACTCAGGACCTCTAGACCAGACATACGCGGCAGGCCGAGATCCAAAATGAGCAAATCAAACTCTTGGGAGCGCAAAGCGGAGTCTGCTGCGAGCCCATCGCTCACGGCATCTACGGCGTAGCCGTTTAGACGCAAGGAGCGTGTGAGGCCATCTGCCAAAATGCTGTCATCTTCGGCGATCAGAATGCGCATGATTTTTTTGAGCGAGAACTTGATTGTCCATTCTTGCACAGCCATCTGGTTTATGCGCAAGCCAAAGCAGCCAAATACGCGTAAACCCTAGTTCGTGATGTAAAAACAGAAAATTGATGAGACTATTGTCATACTGTTTATTTGTACAGTATAATCAGATGTAATAATTTCCATACCTAAATTCACTATCCATTTACTCAAGGAACTTCCATGGATGATAAAACCCTCAAGGCCGGCTCTGCGGAAAAAGAAAAGGCATTGGCTGCCGCGCTCTCCCAGATCGAAAAGCAGTTCGGCAAGGGCTCAGTCATGCGTTACGGCGATAACGAAGTCGAACACGACATTCAGGTTGTCTCCACGGGCTCTTTGGGATTGGATGTCGCGCTTGGCGTTGGCGGACTACCTCGCGGTCGTGTTGTTGAGATTTATGGTCCTGAGTCCTCCGGCAAAACGACCTTGACCCTCCAAGTCATTGCCGAAATGCAAAAAGTCGGTGGTACATGCGCGTTTATCGATGCTGAACATGCACTTGATGTCCAATATGCTTCCAAGCTCGGCGTCAATTTGACTGATCTCCTGATCTCCCAACCAGACACCGGTGAGCAGGCGCTCGAAATTACGGACGCCTTGGTGCGTTCCGGTTCTGTAGATCTGATTGTGATTGACTCTGTCGCAGCCTTGGTTCCC
>CAMAYM010000060.1 GCA_945862495.1 Bordetella parapertussis
TGGCGCAATGGTCGAGCAAGTGGTCAAATTTAATCGGATAGGCAATCTGATGCAGATGCTTAGGGTGTAAATCGCCACCCTTGGCCATACGCGCCCAGATCTCGCCGCGCTCGGGGACAGGATGATTGCCGTTGATACCCACGAGGGAAACTGATCTTAAGATGAAGGGATAGATGGACGTTGTCAAGGTTTCGCTTGCGGCGTTACCAAAGGCGCAAATCACAGCGTGTTTCTTTGCAGAGCGCAGAACGGCATCGAGAGGCGCGCCTCCAACGGCATCAATCGCACCTGCCCAGCGTTGTTCCTCTAGCGGTTTGTCACCGCCGGCGATTTCCTCACGTCCAATGACGCGACTTGCACCGATGGATTTTAGATATTCCACTTCGTATGACTTACCTGTGCTGGCGACGACCTCGTAGCCTAGACCTGCCAGCATGTCGATCGCGAAGGAGGAGCTCCCACCTGTGCCGCCGGTGACAATAATCGGTCCATCGGTCGTTTTGACCCGACGTTGAATCTCGACGACGGCCACAGCCGAGGTGTAGGCGGCAAGACCCATCGCCACCGCCTCAAAGGCATCCATTCCAGCAGGTATGCGACCGATCCATTTGGCCGGTACGCGAACATATTCGCTATAGGCGCCATCGCGTTTCATCCCGAAGTCACGTCCGCCTTGAACGGTCACTAAATCGCCTGTCTTAAAGTCTGAGTGACTGGATTCAACAACAGTGCCCGCCATTTCGATACCTGGGATACAAGGAAACCGCCCAATGACAGTTCCCACACCCATGACACCACGCGCATCTTTGTAGTTCACTGCGGCAAATTGCGTCTTGATTACTACTTCGCCTGGATCAAGATCCTCAATTATTTGATCCACGAAGCGACTCATTTTTTTATCGCCTTCAAGATATTGTCTAATCGCTTTGAACGTCATGGTCTTTGTCCCGAAATATTTGTTATGTTTGTCTTTGCACGATGACGCCGTCTGCTAACAAGGCATCGATTTGAGCTTGATTCAAGCCGTACTCAGCGAGGACTTCGCAGCTGTGTTCGCCCAAGGCTGGCGGACCATAGCGTACGCGTGATTGTGCGTTTCTATCTCCGACGGCAAGTCCTGGCATCTTGACAATGCCTGCGACCGCGTTAGGGGTGTCTACGATGAGTCCATTGTGTTTGAGTTGTGGTGAGTCCATCACCATGTCGTAATCAGCAATTGGACCGCAAATGATGTCTTGCGCTTCCATCAGTGTCTGCCACTCTGTGGAGGTTTTAGACGCGAGTAAGACGGTCAATTCGGTCATGAGCTTTTTTCGATTGGTCACGCGCAGGGGAATCGTGGCAAAGTCTGGATGTGACGCTAAATCTGGTTTGTTGAGCAACTGACAAAGTGCAGGCCAACGATCATCATGGTAGGCCGCAATCATGAGCCAGCCATCTTTCGTGGGGTAGGCTTCATTTGGAGCAGAGTAGGGTGCAGCGGTACCAATTCGTATTGGTTTTTCACCGCTAGATAAATACGATGCGATCGCTGACTGTTGAAACATAATCGCACTGTTGTAGAGCGACATATCCAGATGCTGTCCCTGACCTGTCGCTTCGACGACACGTAGGGCAGCCATCACCGTACTCGTCGTTAAAAAGCCTGTCACCATATCGACTGCAGGCACGAGGACTTTCATTGGCGGTGAGTCTGCATCACCGATGTTGCTCATCAAACCAGAAACGGCCTGCACGATCCCGTCGACGCCTGGTTTGTCACGCCAAGGGCCTGTTTGACCATAGGCAGAGACGGAGGCAAAAATAATTTTTGGATTAACAGCGCGTAGGGCTTCATAGCCTATGCCTAAGCGCGCCATGACGCCCGGCCTAAAGCTTTCAAGCACGACATCCGTGGTCTTGGCCAGTTGCAAAATTAAAGCAGCGCCTCCGGGCTTTTTTAAATCAATAATTAATGAGCGTTTATTGCGGTTAAAAGACATCGACACGACGGACTCGCCGTTTTGCCATGGCGGACCGAGTTTGCGACCGATGTCTCCGCTGGGTGCTTCGACCTTGATGACCTCGGCGCCCATATCGCCCATTTGCATACCGGCCAAGGGGCCGGCACCGATCTGTGTAAAGTCGAGGACGCGCACGCCCTCTAATGCCTTGTTAATCGAGGGCATTTGTTCGGACATAGTGTTCTCTAATTAGTCGAGTTTGAGGCCGATATTGTTAATGGCTTTTTGCCAGTACGTCAGATCTTGTTTGATGAGTGCGGTCATTTGCGCGGGATCAAGATAGCTTTCAACAAAGCCTTGTTTTGCTAACTGTGCTTTGGTTTGTGGATCTTGTAAGGCATCGCGGATCGAGGCTGAAATTTTGGCGACAATTTCTTTTGGTGTGTTGGCGGGCGCGAGGACGGAGTACCAGAGTGGAACGTTATAACCTTTGAGTCCGCCCTCTTCGATGGTTGGAACATCTGGCATAGTGGGTGAACGCTGCGGGGTTGAGACCGCAATGGCACGCACCTTACCTGCTTTGACATGTTGTTCCAGTGAGGCCATGGTGCCAATCGTCGCTTGAACCTGACCACCAATCAAATCAACGATGGAGGGTGAGGTGCCTTTGTAAGGAACGTGGGTGACTTTGACGCCAGCATCAAAGTTGAACACTTCAAAAGCGATGTGTTGGGGTGTGCCCAGGCCGGGGGTACTGTAATTGAGTGAACCTGGTTTGGCTTTTGCGAGTGCGATAAATTCTTGAAGATTTTTTGCTGGCACTTCTGGGTTGATGGCCAACAGCATAGGTACGGAGGCAATTTGCGCGACTGGCGAGAAATCCTTGGCGATATCAAAAGGTAGTTTTGAATAGATCCATGGATTCATGGTGACTTGATTAGAGGCGATCACAATGTTGTAGCCATCTGGTACAGACTTTGCGACAAAGTCTGCGCCGATGTTGCCGCCTGCACCGGCACGATTGTCTACCACGACTTGTTGGCCAAGAATCTCGGACATTTTTGGAGCGAGCGCGCGGGCCAGGATGTCGTTGCCGCCACCGGGTGGAAAGGGAACGACAAAGCGAATCGGTTTAGTGGGAAAGGATTGTGCTGCGGACTGTGCGCTAACAAAGGGTGTTGCCATTAAAGACGCGATAGCAAGTGCGAGTGATATGATTTTTTTCATGATTGTCTCCGTACTGAGGGTGTTCGGTGTTCGAACAAGCTTTCATATTACACATTAGGGAGAAGTTTATTCGTCCAAAAGGTGGATGTGGATGAACTGAGTGATTTGGCTAATATTATTTACTTGCCGAGCGCAATTTGCGGCCCGACATAGGCATAGCCCTTATTTCGCCATGTGACGATTCGAAGCTCGGGATGAAATTCAACGAGTCGCCGTCGTAATCTGCTGACGAGGGTATTTAACCGAATGTCGTTTAACTCCAGTCCAGTAAATCCAAGTTCCTCGTGCAGTGTTTCTCTGAGGCTGACAGATCCATGGTTTTGGAGCATATTTTTAAACGTTAGTGCCTCGAGTGTGGTGAGTTCGAGGGCGCTTTGATCAGGTGCTATCAGCCGCCTGGATGTTGCATTGAAAAACCACCGTTCTGAATTGTTATTTAAGTTCAATCGAGCAAGAAGACTCTTAATGCAAGCATGTAACTCCCTAAAAACGACAGGCTTGCTCAGGTAGATGTCAGCACCGACCTCAAAACCGAGTATCCGATCATCAAGTTCAGTGCTTGCTGTCAATATGATGATACCTAGCTTTGGAAGTCGTTGTCTGAGTTCAAGTGTGATTTCATAGCCGGATCGATCCGGCAAGTTAATGTCAAGCAAAATAATATCAGGTGAATATTTCGAGAGCTGAAGATCACATTCAGCCGCATCTTGTGCTTCGATAACATCCATGAAGTGATAACGCAGTTGAAAGGCAAGCTCAGCTCTCAGGTCGTCCTTGTATTCGACGAGTAATACGAGTGGCTTACGTTCAAAAGGTTTGTTGAGCAGAAGATTAAGCATATTTGAGATTACAGTTAGTCGTCATTTTTTGCTCTGAGCTGGTGACTAAGCAGATTTTCAAATAGTCAGACCTCTAAACTGAAATAAAAATCTTGCTTAGTTACTAGGGCTCTTCGGCCAAATCGGGACCAACAGTTTTTGTCCTGACAAAATCTTATCTGACTTTAGATTATTGAGTGACTGCAAGGCCATGGGCGTCACGCTATATCGACGTCCAAGAGACGATAGTGTTTCGCCATCGGCGACGGTAATTTCTTTGATCGTTGCAACTTGAAGAAGTTCGGGAGGCGGAGGAGGCGGTTCTGGTGGTTTGGGAGGAGGAATAGCTTTATTCTTTGCCTGTTCCTCAATAAAGCGCGGTACCGTCAGCGATGACTGAGGTGTGGCATTCAAGCTCCAGCAGCGACCAGCCCGGGCAGGCACTTTGATATCCAGACGTGAGACTGCCGGCATGGTTGAGGGTGTCGTTTGCTCTAATATATAACTGTAATCCTCAGCGAGTTTAATGACATCATTTTGACCCTGCATGCCATAACGTAAAGTGATTTCCCGTACGCCTAATTTATCGAGTTGTTCCATCGCAGCCGGAAAATCGGCGGGTGTGAATACACGGGCTCCCTCTTGAAATTCTTGCAAGAACATAGACAGACCTAGAGGGCCTGGATAGCGTTTGGTCAAAATAAGATTGTCAATCTCAATATCAAGGATGACTTCGCCACATTGAGAGGGCTTCCATTCGAAAGTATTGCTGGCCTCTATATTCAGATTGCTCAGCTCAATTAATTCCTGAGCACATTGGATACTCAGCATCGCCGCGTATGGCCGCGCTTTAGCGCCTGCGTTGACTCCAATGGGAAAGGCCGCCAGCGAAAGTTTCGCGCTTTTTGTCGTAGACGATTCAGCAAGTTTTTGTTTGACGACTTCAGATACTCGGCTGGTGACAGATTGATTTAAAAAACCAATGAAGCCTAATCCAAACGGGAACTGTAGACCTGATACAGAGTTGGGCACTAGGGAGCCGCCAGTACGAGTGATGAAATTTTTTGCTGGACCATCAACAAATCCCCACACCGAACCTTGGTCGCCAAATAATTGAGTACTCACTTCACTCGGACTGACAGCGAGTTTAGTTTTCCACATTACGTCCTTTTCCCAATACTCTTGAGCTTTGCATGAAGCTTGTTCAGCAGCGTAAGACTTGATCGAATTAATCGGGGCTTCAACGATACGCCACATTACCTCGTCATCAGCGCTTTTGTAGCGGGAATTAGCTTTGAATGCTTGAAAGCTTTGATCTAAGCGTAATAAAAGTGAAGTATTTGCCTCGGCACCTGAAGTGCCAGAAAAATATTGTGATGTCACATCAAACGATTTGTTGATGCCTTGCATGACTTCAATTGCTGCTGCTTGACGATTGATGATGTACTGTTCAAAAAAATTAATATCATCCCGCGCCCGACTGATCTCACTTGGAACCAAATTATTTTTTTGTGAAATTGAGTCGCGCAGGGCCTGTCCAGTCACGCTATTGACTGCATTGACTAAGCCTACAGCGCCTTTAAGAGAAGAGTTTGAATTGACATTATCATTTAGCCGAAGATAGTACCTTGCGAACTCGAGCCAAGACGGTGATTGATTGGCTGGCAGGTTCACAAATTCGCTTTGCAGTTTTTTTAGAAATAAGTTGAAGGGGCTGTTAACCGTTCCGATACTCGCAATTAAACTCCTAAAACTAGGTTCTGTAACAATCAAACGTTCGCCTTGCGTAATGCCCCAAGCGAAGCCTCGCCAATTATTTAAACGTTCTTCAAAGTACCATTGAGCGAATGAATCAGAAGCCTTGATGATTTCTTCACGATTTTGTAAGGCCTTTTGAAGTTCTTTGATAAAGTCATCAATTCGATTTTTGCCCCGTAAAGTAAAACCTCCTTCTATTTGAAGATCTCTTCGCGAAATGGATTCGGGATTCCAAAATTCACCCAATGTGACAGGGGAAATTTCAGGCTGTGCATTCGCCCATGAAACAAGCCACTCTAGTTGTGGCTCCTTAAAAACTTCTGCAAGCAAAACAGATCGGTCATCTTTTAGGGAGTTTTTCAAGTATGGATCGTCGGGCGATGACCATGCAAGCGCAGCCACCAATAAGTCATCAAAATTCTTTCCAATTTCTTTTGAGAGCACCGGATCGTTCAAACGCAGAGCTTGGATTGGAATTTGAGGCATGGCTAAAATTTGCTGGTAGTTCGCACCATCTAAGCGTGCTTGCATCATGTTGATGTAACGCGTAAGCGACACAATTGAAAATGCTCGCGTAGTAGGATTCGAAGAATCTAATAGCTTTTTAAAATCTAAACCCAAGCCTGTGGGTGAGTCTTGCACTTCTCGGAATTTTCGAACATAGACTTGTTTGAGTTTCGCCTCAAGCGATTCGATTTCCGGATTAAAAGCCAGCCAGCGTGTATTCCAGTTTTTTTCTTCTTTAAGAATCAATCCCACTAATAAGAGACCCGAGTTAAGTACGTCGAGCTCTTCAGCCCGAGAGGCAGACTCAGAAGAAAGAGTACCAAAATTTTTCGGGATATTTTGGGCAAAGCGTTCGATAGTCGAAGAGGTAGACTGATATGACAGCACAAGAAAAATCAGTACTGCAACACAAAGGCTTGACCAAGACACCAGTGCCATATTGGCTGTTACGCGGCGCCACCGACTGACGATTTCACCCTGGAGCGCAGCATTGCGCTCCTTGGGCAAAATGCTTGAAAAAATATCGTGAATAAATAGTCCCTTCGCTTTCGCAACGCCTTCATTTGAAGGCGCACCTGAGGCCAACATTTTTCCAAGAAGGCTGGGAAGGGGGAGCTCTTGACGGGCGCTTGTCAGAAACACTCCACGAAGATATGGTTGCTCAAGATAAGGGTTATGACCAAGCGCTGCTTTTAAAAACAGCTGCATCCCGTCTTTTAGACGCATGACCTCATCTGGGAGCAAAAGAATTTCGGGCGTGAGGGCTACACCCCTGACGGCCAAGTCTAGTCTCAGTCGCTCGAGTCGCCCCGAAAGTGTACCGATCGCTTCGCTGGCAAACATCTGTTCATCGGTGATGCCTTTGGTCTGCTCAGAGAGAAACCCCATCGCCTCTTTCGACTGTTCATCGGTGATTTGTTCGGCCCATTCAGTGAAGCCATAAATCTGATCACATTTAGTGACCATGATGTAGATTGGAAAGCGCTTCTCAAACAGGCGCATCAATTGATCTAGGCGGTCACGGAGTGATCGACCTCGATTTTCGATCGTCGTCACATCTCCGGCCAGCAGTGTCGGCGCATCAATCGCAATGACAAGCCCGTTTAACCCTTCAAGCGAGCGATATTTTCCAAAGAGCTCCAGCAAATAGTCCCATTCTTCATGGTCTCGCTCAGTTCCGTCTGGCGAGACGTAGCGTCCGGCAGTGTCGATCACGACTGCTTCGCTAAAGAACCACCAGTCACAGTTGCTCGTCTGAACAATTTTTCGAGTCTGGGCAGTTTCTCGCAACATCGGGGTGAGGCGGGAGCGGGTGATTGCCGAAGTTTTTCCTGAGCCCGACTCGCCCATGACCATAAACCAAGGCAACACGTAAAGAGGATTACCAAAACGACGAAGCTGTGACTTTTTAAGCAAGTTGACTGAAGACTTCCATTTCTCCAACAACTCGTATTTGAAATCAATTTTCTGACTCGCCAGTTGCGCGCTTTTATTCTCTGAAGCAAGCAACTTGGTCTTGACCCGCCTACGCAGCATAAAACTGCGTAATGCTTTTAAACCAAAATAGGCGCCTATTACCCCAAAAAAGATGGCAAAGGCTCCCCAAAGCGGCCATTCCAGGAAAAGTACCATCAGCCAGCTCCAAATCGCGAGCAAAGCGAGCAAGGCGATCACGAGCAAGGTCGTTATGGCTGTACGCATTACGGCAGCCTCCGGATAACTTCGGCGGTCTGAAGACTGAGCAGACTATCAAACCAGTAAGCCAAGACCACGATGAATAGGGTGGGTACGATGATCACCAGAAGCCAAAAGATCCGAGAGCCTACACGCAAATGACGATGACGCACACGGGCGGCAGCAAGTCGATACGCTTCAGGAAACAGACGTGCGATGCCACCAAGGGTGGTGGACTTGACCGCATATTCAGCGCGCAAGAGTTTGTATTGGTCTTGGAGAAGTGCGGTCAGTTCTGCGGACTTTGGATTCAAGCTGTAGCGTCCCACAAAGCCGAGTGCTAGACAGGTCACATATATTTCCCGAAGTTCTTGTTCATTTTTTTTGAGTCGTTCTAAGTGCTCGAAAAACTGTACACCCGCCAAACTAGTGGAGAAAAATTTGCGTTGTAGCATGAAGGCGCGCCAAGGGCGAGTTTCTTGCCACGCAGGTAGAAGCGAGAGACGCTCATCGACCCAGGCCACTACAGGAAAAAGCGCCTCATTAAACTGCGGGAGTTCAATTCCCTCTGAAAGTGCAGTGTCGCGTGCCTGTTTGATTAGTAGCTGTAGCTCGTCATGCACTGCTTGGGCCTGAGGCATTTCCAGGCGATCAAGACCTTGCAAATAAGCCATGATAGGCACGAATAACGCACAAAGCTTCATATCAACCTTTTGTGACGACAATGGAGGCGCGCAAACCCACAGGTGCTTGTGGCCAATAAAAAGAAATTGCGCCACTTTCCTCGATCTTTTCCCAACCCTCGCTCATTTGCTCCACGCGGAAGTAGCGCGCATTAGACCTGCGCGGCAAGCCTTGTGGAGGTCCCGGCAGTTCAATTAACTCAATGCCCGGTAACGCATGATCAATAAGGTCGGTAATCACTGCGCTGGCAGCCAATCTTGCAATGCCAAGCAACTCACCGACTTCAACATCCTTCACAGTTTCAGACTGAAGGATGAGGTAAAAACGGTGACGATTACCAAAATAATCAAAGGGTATCGAACCACTAAACACTTCACCCTGTGGGGTTAACGTGACATTAAACTCAGGCCCGACTGCAATTTCAGAAAGGAGTTGGGAGATGATGTCTCGTGCTTTTGTAAAACATGCCCCCAGCGACTGATGGTCATAAGGGGGCAAGCCATCCTCTCGGCCGAGCAGCCTGCCATAGACATCGAACCGATGAGAGAAAGTGCTCAATTCTCCTACACATTGACGCAGCTGCCCATACACATTCCATGGATGGACGTTGCTGACTTCAAGCAAATGCGTCAGGGCAGGTACGTTTCGATTAAAGACTTGAACGGCTTGCATCATCATCAGAAAATTAGCATCCAAGTCTTCGGCATTTACGCCGCGCGGGCTTTTGTACTCTTCGAGTTGGCGAAGTCGCCCGAGCATGTCATCACGAATGTCTTTGACAACATTGGTTAAAAACTGAGAAGCACCCATGCAAACTGCTGGTGGAACATGATGGGCCGCGACGCGAACTTGAACACCATCTAGAGACAAGCGTGTTAAGGGAATGACTTCGTAGTCATCTAGACCCGCTAGTTCTGTTTCAAATACTAAGCGTGCATTATGCATGATCGTCGGCATCAAGGCTTGACTAGTATTAGAGTAATAGTCAGCTACTTCGTCTGGATTGGACAGTGATGCAAAGCGCGTACGAACCTCAGTGGCTTGTGGCATTGAGTCCACCACGGTTACGTTAGCTTGGCTGACAGAGAAGCGTCTTAATGCAATGTAGACGTTTAAAGGTAGTTCTGGATCGGCCCAGCTTTTGTCAAAAGATCGAGCAGCAATCACTGTATTGCCCGGATATTCGAGGTAGGTTTGGTCGGGTAAAAGTATTTTTAACGTACGAATTTCAACAATGCGATTACCAAGCGCAGATTCCGCGACTTCAAGTCGCTCTAATCCCCATGGAAATGGGTTAAGCATTCGCACAAAAGGCTCGCGATTAAAACGCTGATGCATTTCCAGTTGCTGAAAATGCTGAGGCTGTAAAAATAGCCCATGGTGCCAATAAATGCTCTGCTTTATATTCATAGAACCCAAATGCTATGGATAGAACGCTTAATCAAAACATTGGATGCATGTCAACTTGAACGCAAGTAAGACACTTTTAATCATCTAATGTAATACTGAAAAAACGAGGGGGTATTTTTTGCGTTTACGACTTACTTTGCGCTTATACTCGGTAATGCATTTTACATAACTAGATTGAAAACTCAGGTAAAAATTGAAAACATCTAGGTTTTCTTAGCCCAGCGCTTCTTTAGATTTTTCTGCGCTTGTGCCCTATAAGTTTCATTTTACCCACCATATCATTTATTCTCGATGATGAAGTCACGAATTGCGAGATATGGGAATGTTAGTTATTTGTAATTAAAAGACAGTTACAAGCTTAAATTTTAGTAATTAAAATGATATCTTAAAATGACCAAATCTGTCTAAGGAATCAATATGGCGGTGACTGATTCAACCGAAAAACTGCGCTTCGAACTGAAGATCGAGTCTAGGCAGCAAGATACGTTCTATGTCACCGAGGTTCAAGGATCTGAAGCCATATCTGAGCCCTATTGGTTCAAAGTCATTTTTGCAAGCAAAAATATTGATTTGCAAGCTGATGAGCTTTTGTTGCAATCCGTCATGCTGAAGGTCTTTACGTCTGACGCACAGCAATCAGCACAGTATTCTGGGCTGATTTTTGAGTTTTCAATGTTAAAGCGCGTCAACGACTATGTGCTTTACGAACTCGAGTTTAGGCCAAGGTTGTGGAAGCTTTCGTTTAACCGCATAACTGATGTCTACTGCGAAGAAAAAAATATACCGGAGATCGTTGCGCAAAAACTCTTGGCGTCGGGTATTAATTCCGAGCGCTTCGAGCAACGTTTAAAAGATCCTTCTGTTTATCGTAAACGTTCGTTTATTTGTCAATTTTACGAGACAGATTTGAACTTCATCTCTAGATACATGGAGGCCGAGGGAATCTATTATTTTTTTGATCAGACGACAGAGTTTAATGAGAAGCTTGTCATGATTGACTATCGGCTAGGTGTGCCTGATACCAAGAAAAAGCTTTACTTTTTTGATGTTCAGGACATGCCCACCGAGATGCAAGATAATCGAGTCACGCAAATATCGTCTACCAAAAAAGTCATGCATGCCAAAATCGTGATGCAAGATTTTAACTATCGTAAAGCCAATCTTGAGGAGTCCTTAAAAGGTGAGGTTGATGTTGACGCGCGCGGCATCGGCACCTCTATGTATTGGGGTTACAACTTGCGCTCCCCAGGCGATGCTGCCCGTCTAGCAAAAATTAGAAAAGAAGAACAGCTCTGCGATCAACTCACGGTAAGAGGCGCCAGCACTGCAATCGGCGTGAGAACTTGTCACATTGTCTCTGTGGATCGGCACTTTCAACCCTCTTTAAATAAAGATTATCTTGTTACTGCCGTCAAACACAAAGGCACGCAGTCATTTTCGTGGCTAAACGCGCAAGTTGGTGAAGTCGGTGCTCAGACATCGACTGGTACCACATACACCTGTGAGTTTTCTGCCTGTGACGGCACTCTTGAGTACCGGGCTAAACGTAAGTCCCGCTGGCCCTTTATTGCCGGGACACTAAGCGGTATTGTGGACGACGAGGGGAGTGGCGAGTATGCTCAACTAAACGAATACGGCCAATATAAAGTTCAACTGCTGTTTGACATGACCTCCAAAGGCGCGAATCGCGGCTCTTCTTGGCTGAGGATGATGAGCCCCTATTCAGGACAAGGGCATGGGATGGCGTGGCCTTTACTCAAAGGCACTGAGGTTATCATTGGCTTTATGGGCGGCGACCCCGATCAGCCTATTATTTTAGGTGCGGTACCGAACTCGGAGAATCCGAATGTCATAAACGCCAACAACTCACATCTTGGCGGGTTTCAATCAAAATCCGGTAACTACATGGTGCTGAATGACAGGGATGGAGAGCAGGGCGTTCATATGTGGTCGCCAGGCAGCAACACACATTTCTACATCGGTAAATTTTAATGCCCATTAACGTCGAGCGATATTATGAGCGATAGCTACAAACCTGTTAATTTAGGTTCCGGTATCTTTCAGTGGACTGAAGGCACGTCCTACAAAACCTCTTTGGGTGGAAGCTTTACGACCTCTGTCGGACAAACGACTGCCTTAGCCGCTGCCATAGACAATAAAATGACGTTGGGTACAGCCAATAGCCTGAAATGGGCTGCTGAGACTGCTGTAACATTTGGAGCAAAATACGAATATAAGGATGTTGCGGAAATTGATTTCAAAAAAGGATCAATTTCTATACTCGAGCATTCAGGGGCGCGTTGCCTTCATCTTTTTCAGGCCTCGGCGGGTCTTGGCACTATCCAAGAAGGCGCATTTGAAGCGCAGCGTGCTGCGGCTAAGACTGCCATGAAAGTGCTCGTTGCAGTTGATGTTCTCCTAGCGGTTTCAACCATCGCGATGTCAGGTCTTGGCACGGGGTTCGGTAACGGTGCCGCACCGGGTAGCGCTAATGCCATTGGTTACAGCGTAACGGGTGCATCAACGCTACTCTCTCTTGCGCCCGTCCTTGGGGTGTTTTGCTCGGGCTTTCTCAAGGACAAAGAAACACTCACCAAACCGACAGTATGGAATCCCAACGCCATCCTACAGGCATCGTCAGAAAAGGGGGTGTTTATTGGGTCAGCACCAGATGTTGGCGTGGTGCCTGCTCGTGTTGCATCGTATATCAATCTAGACAGTACCGGTACCAACTGGACTGTTTTCGAAGACAATATCCTGGGACCGATTTTAATAGGCGAAGATGTCGGCTTGCTTGAAAAGCAAGAGCACATTATTGGTTACATGCCGACTAATATGCAAATTAAAAGCTCTGTGCAGATGGCGCCCGAAACTTTAGACATATCGACAGGCTATCTCACACTAAACGGCCTGACTGGCCCGGGATCACTTCTTCGGGAGGGTACAAATTTTAAGGCACTGTTTGCTGGCATTGATCTGACTGCCCAAATTGCACCGGGTGTTAAAGTCCCACTCAACGCATCTCTAGTGTTGTCAGCAAGTCCGGAACCATCCGCTAAACTAAGTGCAGGCATCGAGCCAACCTTATCTAGTCTCGAAGCGACAGCGCAAGATTTGACCCTAAAGTCAGGCCCCACTTCCTTGAAGCTCAACGCAAGCAGTGCTACTTTGAGTTCCATGTCAGCTAAGGTGGTTGCTCGGGCAAGTTTGGCACTAAACGGTATGGAAGTAAAGATATCGGGTGTATCAGGTGTGACAATAAACGGTACGCTGATTCGACTTGGATAAGCGAGTGTCTTATGCGTATTAGCCAACCCACCAATTGTGAGGTCACTACTAAAATCCTGAATCGGCTTTCAGGACGGTTTGAGGTATCGGTTGCCCTTTTTCAGGTATTTTCAATATTGCCAGGGCAAGCAGATCCAGACGATCCTAAAATCTTTTGGGCACTAGCTAAAAAACACGGCTTGATACAAGGCTTGGACGAAGGATTTCCCAAGTCACGTGGTGAGTTTGTTTGCTTTGGGCTTGCCTTCCCGCCAGCCGAGTTGAAATCTGGCCCGTTTAGCGTCTCTGTGAGGGTTGAAGAGCATCAACGTAAACTGGCTGTATTTGGCGAGCGTGATTTTGGCATTTTTGGCGGTATCCGCGAGGTGAGTGCTTGTTCAGGGCCCGTTGCAATCAGTCCTGAAAATGCGTTTGGTGGTAAAGATTATGCCGAAAACCCCGCAGGTATCGGTTGGCAAGCTAAAGTTGGCGATAAAGTTCCACAAGTCGAGGATCCAGATGACCTGCTTGACGGTCCTGCGCGCGCTGCCTTTCCAGCTGGGTTTTGGCCACTATCGGCCGCATCGACATTACGCAAAAAGCACTTTGGAGCTTTTGATGATAAGTGGTTGCAGCGTGAGTGGCCTTCATTTCCTCAGGACACGCACCTCGATTTTTTCCAAACTGCTCCCGAGAAGCAGCGTTTGAATTCGCATTTCAAAGGTAATGAAGTCTGCGAAATCACCAATATGAATGAGCAGGTTCCTCTGCTGCGTTTTAATCTACCGAAAAAACAGGCTCGCTGTGTGTTTCGCCAAAGTGAGGATCAAGGTATTTTTCACGGATGGCGAGAATCCCCCATGGTGGCTGAGACGCTCTACTTATTTCCCAATGAAGGAATTGCTGCAATGTTGCACCGTTCCGTCATTCATACTTATCGCGCAGATGCGTTAGATATTCAGGACGTTTTACTTGCTCTAGAGGAGCCCGGCGAGAAGCAACCAGCTGAAGGGATGATACTGCAGCTGTTTAAGTCCCAATTGCTAGACATCATTTCGGCAGAATAAATGAATATGGAAACCCAAATCAATGTTGTTGGTTCTGGCAACTCGAACGACATAAACATTAACCCCTACAGTCGAACTACCAAAGCAGGTGCTGTGCGGTTATCGACTGATTTTGAGTATGTCCTGACCCAAACGGGTTTGAGTCAGGACGCCATCGCGACTATTCGAAGCGCCATTGATCCGTTTGATGCGCTCGCCGTGGCGTTAAAAAAACAGGTGCATAAAGCGCGTGAAGAATACGAAGAGGCGGTGAGGAAAAGTGGATTAACTGAGCAGGAGTATCTGAACGCGCTCAAGAAATTTCCGACAGTGGATGCAGCGATGCAAAAAGCGGATCTCTCGGCTGGCCTCGGTGTTGGAATTAGCGCCATGGCTGATTTTGTTGACACTATGATTGATATGCTCAAGCGGCAATCGACTGAGAGTTTTTTTCCTCAGAAAGCCACTGTGGCCCCTAGTGACTCCGAAAAGTCCCTCGGCACAGCAAGTCCAGATATGGTTGCCTTGGTAGAAGAGCGCAAAAAGGATCCCACTCAATTTGTGGGTATGAATCTTTCTGGTCTGAACCTAAGTGGTCTAGCACTGGCTGGACTGGACTTTACTGACTCGATCTGTGAAGCAACAGATTTTAGAAACTGCGACCTTCAGGGTGCGTGCTTCAAAGGTGCAACGCTGACGGATGCCCAAATGCAGGGTACACAGATGATGGGCACTGACTTAACTGGGTCGATTGCGTCAGGAGCTATTTTTGACGGAGCCGACTTCACCAAGGCAAATCTAAGTCAAGCAAATCTTATTGATTGTTCTTTGAGGTCTGTACATTTTGACCAAGCGGTGCTTGAGCAAACGCAGTTGGATCAAAGTGATATGACCGGCGCGACATTTGTGGCCGCACAATGCAAACAAATGTCTGCCTGCGAGGCTCTGTTCGACGGCTGCGATTTCACTGAGGCTCAGCTAGATCAAACGGACTTTATGAAGACTACGTTGAAAAATTGCCGGTTTGACCGTACGACTGGGCAACGCACAGAGTTCAGCGGGGCGATGCTCACTGACGTACAGTTTAGCGGCGCTTGCTTAAAAGACTGCACGGCGATGCTAAAAGCAAGTTTTGCGTCTTGTGTCTTTGACCAATGTGAACTTGAGGGCCTGAACTGGACATCAGCGCAGTTGCATCACACTGCGTTCAATCTATGTTCTTTAGGTGCAAGCGACTTTAGTTCTGGGGATTTCAAGCAAGTCTCATTTTCAAAGTCTAAAGTAAAAAATGTCTCATTTTTTAGCTGCACACTTGAAGGTGTCACGTTTAGCCAGAACAATTTAATGGAAGCCAGTTTTCATGGCGCGAAGTTAAAGGCGTGTTCGCTTGTTGGCAATAATCTATTCGGTGCGAATTTTATTGAGACGGGTTTTGATGAGAACACTAGTCTGCAAGGCAATGTGACGCTCAACACGATTCTTGTGCATCGTGGCTATCCAACGGAAAAATAGATAAGGGGAATTTCTTGGCTGAAGTGATTGAACAACTCCTAGAGACTAGGCAATGTAAAGGCGGCGTCCTTGACCGTTTAAGCCTGGCTGGAAAAGACTTATCTCAATGTTACTTCGTTGAGTGTTCCTTGATCGATGTTGATCTTAGCGGTTGCAATCTGGAAAAAACTGTTTTTATTAACTGCAACCTCAATGGCGTAGATTTCTCTTCGACTCAGCCGCTTGAGACGATCTTTCAGGGCTCCATTCTGAACAAAGCCCAGTTCAATGGTGTCGTGCTTAAAGATGCTATTTTCAGCAAGAGTTCGCTGATCGAAGCTAACTTTATCAAGGCAACCTTGCACGAAACGGCCTTTGACGATTGCAACCTCGAGAGTGCCCGTTTTAACGGCGCAGACCTTACCAAGGCAGCTTTCCTGAAATCGTCTGCTAAAAAAGCTGATTTCACCGAGGCTAACCTGAGGCGAACGACGATGGCCTCGCTCGATCTTTCTACAGCGATTTTTCAGTCTAGCTCGCTCATTGAGACCTACTTTGAAGGGTCTGACCTCTCGGGACATTCTTTTGCAGATTGCGACCTGACCGCGACCATTTTTCACAAAGCCAAACTCGTCAAGGCTAACTTTGCACAAAGAGAGTTGCTCGCAGTCTTCTTTTCGCAGGCTGACCTGACCGGCGCAAGTTTCAGTC